>JAEUQP010000109.1 GCA_016789645.1 Acidobacteriota bacterium
TAATCGTTGAATCGGTTTTGAACAATTTCGACGCGGGTTAGTGGAGTTGCCATAAAGATGATTCCGGTTGTTAAGAAGCAAAAAGGGCATTGCAATGATCGCTCGCTGCAAAGCCCTTTTTCCCTGAAGAAGACAGATTGAACGTGACGGTTAGTTTTTCTTGGGCGGAGCCGGAGTGGGTGTTGGAGAAGGCGGTGCTTTGACGACCTCGTAACCGGCTGCTTCCCAGGCGCTCAAGCCACCAAGCAAGGCTCCCGCGTCTTTGTATTCTTTATGTTGTTCGAGCAAGTACGCCGCACGGGCGCTGGTATGTTCGGACGGTCAGGTACAGTAGGCAATGATGCGTTTGCCTTTGGGAAGCCCGCTGAAATCTCCTGCCTCGATTTTGCTCAGCACATAGTCAATCGAACCTTTAATGTGTGACAGCTTGTAGGCTTCGGTGCCGCGAACGTCCACGATGACCGCTTGGCCCGCGTCCACCAGTTTTTTGGCTTCTTCCGGGCGAATGCGCGGCATTAAATCTTCAGGATTTTGAGTGGGTGAGGGGACGGCAGCAGCCACTGCAGGGTCAGGAGTTACCACTGGTCCTGAGTTGGGCGAAGAAGTCGAAGTCGCCGCCAGCTTCGAACAGGCGACTGCCAGGCAGGCGCTTGCTAACAGCAACGACGCACGACCAAGCAAAGAATATATCTTCATAGTTGGATCTCACTTCTTTGAATTGAGGGGTTGATTGCCTAAAGCCGAAAGCGGAACTTCGGCCGTCAAAAACGGCGTCAGTTTACACGATGGCTTTGAAATCTCACAATTGGCGAAGCGATAAAATTTTCACGGCTTGAACTTTCTTCGCTGGTCATCCAAGATGCTTGCCTGCTGCTGAGTTTTAGTACACCAAGAAGAGTTGATGAAGTCTTTCTTCCGCATTTCTCCAGTTCTGCTTCTCTGCATCACGGCATTACTGCTTCTCGCCTGCGGCCCAAAACATTCGACTCAGAAGCAGGCGGCCACTTCGCCGACGCCTACGCCAACTCCCAAACCGAAACCTTTTGTCGCGTATCTGAAAGATGGCGATCTGTGGGCAATTCGCAGCGATGGAACCGATGAACGTGTGCTGGCGGTTTCTGCCGAAGGACAGACCATTCAGGATTTCGTTTGGTCTCTGGACGGCAGCCGCGTGTATTACGTTGTTGGATTGAAGTTTTACGAAGTCGTGATCGCCAATGGGAACATCGCCAGCGCGGGCGAACTGGCAATTCCGCCGGGCGTAACGATTGATCGGATGGAGATGGGACGCGACGGCAATACCTTTGCCCTCAATGTGGTTGACGCCAACCTGTCGAACCGGCTGTATGCCGTAACCATTGGGCAAACCGAAGCGCGCGAACTGACGATTGACCAGTTCAATGAATTGCTGCCGCTGCGCTCGCCAGTCATCAAAACGATTAGCGAAATGTCGGTTTCACCAGACGGAAATTGGGTGTTGTTCAAAGACATTGTCGGAACGGGAGAAGAACTGTTCGTCGCCAACGTGGAAACCGGCGCGCGAATTCAAGTGACGAATTTATATCAGCTTGGCGGGTTTGAAGCTTCCGCTGAAACCGAAGGCGGGCGTCGCATTATGGAAGCGACCTGGTCGGCGGACGGGCGTTACATCGTGTTCAATCCGATTCAGTATTGTTCGGAAATTGGTTTGTGTTCAGGCCGGTTGTTTTTGGTCGAAGCTTTCGGAGGGCCACAGCTTCAGCTTTCGATTGATATGATGGTCAACGTGCCGAACGGTTGGACTTCCGACGGTAATTTGTTGGTGTACGACGATGGCAGTCGTGTCGTCGTCGCCGATACGCAAGGTTTTCCCAAAGCCCTGACCGAAGGCCACCATCCAAAATGGCAGCCGGTTCTTTGATCGCTGCCAACTCAGTTCTGCCAAATATCCGTAGCGATTCCCACATCCAGCATTTGTTTTGCGCCATTGATGACGGCCATCATCGGATTGTCGGCCACGCGCACTTCCAGCGAAGTCGCCGCTGCCAATCGTTCGGGCAAGCCTTGCAAGTGAGCGCCGCCGCCGGTCAGGCAGATTCCGTTTTCGATGACTTCGCATGATGTTTCTTCGGGCAAACGACGAACAGTGGAATGAATGGCTTCGACGATGGTGTCCAGCACGGGTTCGATGGCTTCGTTCAAATCGTGGCTGCTGACGCACAAATCCAGCGGTTCGCCGCTCAGTAAATCGGTTCCGGCTGTCACGACCAATTCTTCCTGTTCGTAATCGAATTGCGCGCCGATCAATTGCATCAGCCGGTCGGCTTCCTGCGGAAAGAGCAGCACACCGTGGCGGAATGAAACCATTTGCGCGACGGCGTTTCGCAAGTCGCTGCAAGCCGTTCGCACTGCCGAAGTCAAAATCAAACTGCCGGAACGAACAACCGCAATGTCGGTGACTCCGTCGCCGATGTCCACAATCATTTGCGCGTAATGCGAAGCCACATCCAGGCCAGCGCCAATCGCCGCAGCCAGCGGTTCGGGAGCGACGTACACTTCCGAAGCCCCGGCGCGTTGCGCGGCTTCGATCAAAGCGGCGCGTTCTTCTTCGCAGGCGTCGGTCGGCGCGCACGCCAGCACGCGCGGTTTGAACAATCCGAAGCGTTGGGCGCGTTTCAAAAACGGTTTGAGCAATTCGCCAGCGGCTTTGATGTCGGCGACGACTCCGGCGTGAAGGGGAGAAACGGTTGGCGAGTAAGGATCAACATTGGCCAGCCAGGCGGCGTGATTGCCGACGGCTTCGACTTCGCCGGTGATGGGTTGAAATCGAATGAGCGACGGTTCGTCGGCAATCATGCCGTGACCGAGCGCATAAAGACGAGTATTGGCGGTTCCCAAATCAATCGCCAGATCTGGTGGAGCGACGAGTTTTCGTAAACCAGCGGTGATTCGCTGCATCAATCATCCTTTGTTGATGCCCTGGGGAGGGCGGTCAATCGCTTGGGGGCGAGATCGTGAGGACGGTTTTTTAACTTCGTGATTATTGAATTGTCAGCAAGGCAATTTCGGGCGGAACTCCGAATCGCACCGGGATGATGCTGGTTCCTACGCCAGTGGTGACGAACAACAGTTTGCCGTTTTCGATCACAAGCCCGGCGGCATATCGTTGTTTGTATCGGGAGGGAACCACCAATCGCCCGACCAGCGGCAACGCGACTTGACCGCCGTGAGTATGTCCGGCGACGGTCAGCGCGACGCGATTGGGAATCGCAGGGAAAAGATCAGGGTTGTGAGTGAAGGCGATGATCGGGGAATCATCCGCCACCTGACGCAACGTTTCAGCGATATTCGGATTGCCTTCCCACTCGTCGGCGAATCCAGCCAACCAAAACGCTTTTCCATTCCGTTCGATTTTTTCTGTTTGGTTTTCAAGAACCTTGATGCCCGCTTCTTCAAATGCGCTTTTCACGCGCGACGCATTATACCACCAGTCATGATTTCCCAAAGTGGCGAACACTCCGTGGTTCGCTTTCAGGTGTTTCAATTCAGCAGCCAAGGCGGTCGGTTCGACAAAACTGCCACCAAGGACGTTCTGAATGACGAAATCGCCAGCTAATAAAATCAAATCGGGTTGTTGCGCGTTCGTCAGTTCGACTAAGCGGCGAACCTTGTCGAGCTTGATATGCGGCGCTCCGGCATGAATGTCCGAGATGGCCGCGATTTTCATTCCGCGCAATTCCGAAAGCCCGGAAGTCAGCGTAATTGTTTTCCGGTGAACGACCAGTCGATTTGGCTCGATGATCAACGCGTAAATCGCCAACAGCAGAGCGATGCTGAGCAATGCCAGCGTAATGATTTTTCCACGTGTCCACCGCCGTCTGGGTTTGGGTTCCATCGTTGAAATCGTCATCTTCTTTTTTTGGATTCTTTCACCTTGC
>JAEUQP010000121.1 GCA_016789645.1 Acidobacteriota bacterium
TTCCAGAGTTTCCAATCCATCTATTCCCGGCAGCCACACGTCCAGCAGCACACACGCAAACAGCCGTTTGTCGAACGCGCGCAAACAGTCTTCGCCGCTGCCGACGGTGGAAACGTTGAATCCTTCGTCTTCCAACACGCCGCCCAGTGATTGGCGAATGCCTGCTTCGTCATCCACGATCAAAATCGAATGCGCCATCGGTTAATCCAGTTTGGGGTATTTCCTGTGCCAGTCGGTTGCTTGTTGATACGCCATTGCCACACGCAACGGAGCGGCTTCGTCGTACAAATTGCCGGTGAACATGATCGCCTGCGGCAGCTTGTTGATGAATCCGCATGGTGTAACGACTGCCGGATGTCCGGTCAAATTCGTCACCAGCAAACTGCCGCTGCCCGGCGCGGGCGTCACAAACACATCCCAGTTTGCCATGAACTTGTCCATTTCGCGCATCAACAACGTGCGAGCGCGTTGCGCGCGGATGTATTCCACCGCTGGAATGAACCGCGCCGTGCGAAAACTGTTCGGCCAATCATTGGGGCTTTGCCCGGACAACTGATTGACCCGGCCATCGCGCGTGATGTCGTCAAACGCGGCGGCGGCTTCGGCGTTGAGGATGATTCGCAAACTTTGCGAATCGAATTTCGGCAACTCGAACGGTTGCAGATTGGCTCCGGCTTTTCGCAGGGCGTCCAGAGCATCGGCATACATTTTTCGGCGCTCTTCGGAGTTCTGATTTCCTCCCTGTCCACCACCGGCTGATTCGAATTCGTCTTTGATGTAGCCGATCTTCATTTGCGACAGCGGTCGGTCGGGATTCCAATTGAACGGAACGTCTTCGACGGTCAGGTCGTGACCGTCCGGGCCGTAAATTGCCGACAGCACCAAGGCACAATCTTCGACCGAGCGACACATCGGACCGATCTTGTCCATCGTCCAGCTTAAGCCCATTGCGCCGTAACGGCTGACGCGGCCATACGTCGGTCGCAATCCAGTAATCCCGCAACGCGATGAAGGCGACACAATCGAACCCAGCGTTTCCGTTCCAATCGCAAAGCCCACCAACCCGGCAGAAGTCGCCGACGCTGATCCGGCGGACGATCCTGACGAACCGATGTTGGTTTCATCCGGTTGCCAAGGATTGCGCGTCATGCCTTTGAACCAGCGTCCGCCTTGCGCCAGCGCGCCCATGGAAAGTTTGGCGACCAGTACGGCTCCGGCTTCGCGCAAGCGTTCGACGACGGTCGAATCGTACTCAATCATCTGGTCACGATACGGTTCGGCTCCCCAAGTGGTCTTGATGCCTTTGGTGGCGAACAGGTCTTTCACGCCGCACGGAATGCCATGCAACGGGCCGCGATATTTTCCGGCTTTGATCTCCCGGTCGGCGGCTTCGGCCTGTTGCAACGCCAACTCTTCGGTCAGCGTGACCACGCACAGCAATTTGTCGCCGTATTTTTTCAATCGCGACAAATACATCTTGGTCAATTCAACCGAAGAGACTTTGCGCGTGCGAACTAATTCGGAAAGTTCAGCAACCGTGGCGAAAGCCAAATCTTCGACCGAAGCGAATTTCGGCGCGGCGGTTTTGCTGGCGGCGCGTGCTTTCGCCGGTTTGGCCGAAACGCGTTGGCGGTAGGTTCTGAGTTTGCCGGGCAGCGCAGGATGAAACGCGGTGGCCGGTTCGGTGTCGAGCGGCACTTCGATCTTTCGCAGGTTTTCGTAACTCGCCAGGTTTCGATTCACTCCCGGCAGAGCCATATTTTCGTGCGCTTCAGTAAATTCCAGCCCGATCATTTTTTCAGCGGCTTGCATCATTTCGCGGGTGACGCGCTGATTGGTCTGCTGAGTTGTTCCGCCTTGGGCGGCGCGTGCTTGCGCTGCGCCGGATTCGGGAGCGGCAATCGTCAACCCGGCAGCTCCGGCAGCGGGCAACAATTTGACGAACGAACGGCGGTTGAGTTTCTGATCAGTTTTAGACTTATCGGAACGAGACTTTTTCATGGTGCTCCTGATATGGTTGTCTTGCTTGGATTCGGATGTTTCCGGTATCGTCTCGAAAGACTTTACCAGCAATGACAAAAAATTCTACTTGTAGGTGCTTATGATCTGTCAGATCGAGGCGCGCAATTTTCGCTGCCTGAAATATATCAATCAACCTCTGGAGCCATTTCATGTCCTGGTCGGGCCGAACGCTAGCGGTAAAACAACCTTCCTCGACACGATTTCGTTTTTAGGGACTCTCGTCTCTTCAGGTCTGGATGCAGCAATAGGCGAACGGACTCAGAACTTTCTGGATCTGTTATGGAGACGAAGCGGCACTGAGCTGGAGTTAGCAATCGAAGCGGAAATACCTTCTGAACTACGCGAAAAATTGTTTACCAAAGATTCCTGGCGAGTGCGTTATGAAGTTTCACTGACAACCGATGACAAAACCCGTGAAGTTTCAATTTCCACAGAAAAAGTTTTGCTCAAAAACGGATCGCCGCTCGTCAGAAAACAACGAGAGCAATTCCCTTTGTTTTTTGAACCGCCAGACAAACTTGCCACACCTAAAGGTCAGAAAGGTACGAGAACTGTCGTGAATAAAGCTCCTGGTGGGAATGATAATTTTTATTCTGAAGTTCATGAGATGGGCAAAGGATGGGCACCATCGTTTAAGCTTGGTACTCGCCGTTCTGCACTGGGCAATCTACCCGAAGATGAATCTAAATTTCCTGTCGCCACTTGGTTGAAATCCCTACTTACTGAAGGGGTTCAGCCATTTGTTTTGAACAGTCAATTGATTCGTAAAGCCAGTCCTCCTGGTCAGGTTCGTGGATTCAAGCCTGACGGATCGAATTTGCCCTGGGTGATTCATCGCCTTCAATCGTCAGCGCCTGGCCGTTTTGCGGATTGGCTTGCTCATCTGCAAACAGCCTTGCCAGATATTGAAAACATTCGCATTGTCGAGCGGGAAGACGATAAACATCGTTACCTGATGATTTGTTATCGTGGCGGTTTGGAAGTTCCTTCGTGGATGGTTTCAGACGGTACATTGCGTCTGTTGGCGCTGACACTGCCTGCTTATTTGCCGGATTTCAAAGGCGTGTATTTGATCGAAGAGCCGGAAAATGGCATTCATCCTCGTGCGGTCGAAACCATGTTTCAATCGCTGTCTTCGGTATACGGCGCGCAAATGTTGTTGGCAACGCATTCGCCGGTCATTCTGAGCATGGCGGAAGCCAAATCGGTGCTGTGTTTCGCCAAAACTCCCGAAGGCATCACAGACATTGTGCGAGGTGACCATCATCCGGCGCTCAAAGAATGGCGTGGTGAGATGAATTTAGGAACGCTGTTCGCTGCCGGGGTGCTGGGATAACAGATGGGGGAACAATGAAAAATCTGGTTTTGCTCGTGCCTGATAAGGACATCGAATATACGTTGAAAGGCGTGCTGGCTCGCCATCAAGCATTGGGTATTCGGCAGATAGAGTTTGATTGTTTCGCTCATCCAGAACACGATCCTGGATGTCTCCGCACAAGTGAAAGTTTCCTTCGACCATTGCTCAACCGTTACGAACATGCACTGGTGCTGTTCGACCGCGAAGGTTGTGGCAAAGAGCAGTTGTCTCGTGACGCCATCGAACAAGAAGTGGAATCCCGATTGTCGCTTTCTGGCTGGGCAGACCGTGCAAAAGCGATTGTGCTCGACCCAGAAATCGAAATTTGGGTTTGGAGTGATTCACCTCACGTTGACAAAGTGCTTGGTTGGGAAAATAGGCAACCCGATTTGCGAACATGGTTGCAGGGGCAAAATTTCCTTTCTCCCGGTCAACTGAAACCCCAACGTCCAAAAGAAGCAATGCAATCGGCGTTGCGAAATTCAGGGAAATCACGATCTTCGGCGCTTTTCTTTCAATTAGCGGAAAATGTCAGTTTGACTCGCTGTGTTGACCCGGCTTTTCTGAAGCTGAAAACCATCTTGCAACAGTGGTTTGTAATACATTCATAAATGGAGAATCGAGACTTGCAAAAACAAATCCTATTTTGCGGATTGCTGCTTATGCTGGCAGTTCCTGTCTATGCCCAGCCAAAACCTGTCCGCGCCGGTCAGGGCAAATCTGCTGGCGTTACAACCGGCGGAGTTGAAGCTCAACTGAAAAAGCTGGAACGCGATTGGTTTGCCGCCGTCGCCAAACGCGATACGGCGACACTCAATCGCATCTTTGGCGATGATTTCACAGCGTTGAATTCGGATGGAACTGTCGTCACCAAAAAAGAAATGGTGGAGATGCTCAGTTCCGGCAAACTCCAGTTGGATGAAATTCGCAGCGAAGAATTCAAGCTGCGGTTGTATGGAACAACGGCCATCGTCAATGGGCGTTCGACGTACATTCGCAACGGCAAACCATTGGGAACGTCCGGGCATACCGAAGTCTGGGTCAAACGCGCTGGGGTGTGGAAAGCCGTAAGTTGGGTTTCGATTCCATTGAAAGCATCTGTTTTAGGAGCAAAAGCTGTGACGACTGAATCCGGATTGCGATACGAAGACATTGTTGTTGGCACAGGAGAAAGCCCGCAACGCGGCCACGACGTGACGGTTCATTACACAGGAACTTTGGAAGACGGCACCAAGTTCGACAGTTCTGTGGATCGCGGGCAACCGTTCACGTTCCAGATTGGCATTGGTCGCGTCATCAAAGGTTGGGATGAAGGCGTCATGAGCATGAAAGTCGGTGGCAAACGTAAACTGGTCATTCCGCCGCAACTCGGATATGGCGCACGTGGAGCAGGCGGAGTGATTCCGCCGAACGCGACTCTGGTGTTTGAAGTCGAACTGCTCGACACAAAGCCAAAAAACTGAGTCGCGGGAATCGTTTGAGGACTGACCGCGCACATACGAAAGCGTGATGCGCGGTCACGGCTCTTATGCGATATGGTGTAAACCACAATTTCGCGCAAGGTCGAGTCACGCCAAACTTGTTGCAACAAAAGACCTTTCGTTCCAACCAAAACGTTGTCTGGCGGCACATTGCTTGCTGGCAGAATTTTTCCTAACCCCAAAGGATCTTTCAAAAGAGATAAAGAATTAACTGTCGAGGTTTCGGATTCCCGGCCTCGATTTTGCGCGGAGGGAAAGATGCTCTTTGCAACTGCTTCAGAATTGCTTGCCCAGTTATTTGCAGGACAGCGCCGCCGAATGCGAGCGGTGCTGGTTTTTAGTCTGCTGCTTTCACTTTTCACACTGGCCATCGCCCAGGATCAAATTGGCCGCATTGCGCGGATCAGCATGATCGAGGGCGAAGTCAGCTATCAACGGCTTTCCGATGGCCAAAGCTGGTATGACGCTTCGCTGAATCTGCCGCTGAATGAACGCGACCAGCTTTATAGCGGTCCCAACGGGCGAGCCGAAATTCAGCTTAGTGGGCGCAACCTGGTCCGCATTGACCGCAATTCCAATTTGCGGTTTTCCCAATTCAACACCGGAACCATCCAATTTGCGCTGCCGGTCGGCACGGCCACGTTTCGCGTGGACAGCCTGGATCGGCGGCAGTTCAACGTTGTGGATGCCAACGATCCGGCCAAGGACGATCCAGTCTATTTCGAGGTGGATACGCCGATTGTCGCCATCACCTTTTTGAAGGAAGGCAATTACCGCGTCAACGTCCGCGATGATGGCACGACCGAAGTGATTGTTCGGCGTGGTCAGGCGGAGGTATACAACAAAGAAATCGGCACGGTTGCCGTCAAACAAGGACGCCGAATTGTCGTTGACGGACACGACGTCAACTTTTTCCAGATTGCGCGGCTGGATGACAAAGACAACTGGGATCGCTGGAACGATCGGCGCGATGACGATCTGTTTTCGCGC
>JAEUQP010000123.1 GCA_016789645.1 Acidobacteriota bacterium
GGCAAACCGATTGGCGTGATGCGAACAAAACAGAAATTCACCAACTTTGAATACGTGCTGGAATGGCGGCATCTGCGCTCAGCGGGGAATTCCGGGACCTTCGTCTGGGTTCCTGATGAAGCCCTGACCGATTTGAAACCTGACAATTTGCCGAAGTGGGGCATCGAAGTTCAGATTTTGGATCACGGCTTCAGAGAGCAGTACGAAAAGTCTTCAGGCAAAAAAGGCGACTGGTTCACCACCAACGGCGACATTTTTGCGGTCGGCAATTCCAAGCTGAAACCGTTTCCGCCGCTGTCGCCAAACGGTTCGCGCAGCTTTCCGCGCAAGAATTTGAGCAAAGGCGTCGGCGAATGGAATCACTATTACGTCCGCGCCATCAACGGCGAAGTTCGTTTGTGGGTGAATGGCGAAGAAGTTTCCGGCGGCAACGGCGCCGAGCCTCGTACGGGATATTTATGTTTCGAAGCTGAAGGTTCACCAATTGAATTCAAAAACATTCGCGTCCGGGAATTGCCTTGAGAGCAAGCCTGAATAGACAGGATGAGCAGGATTTTTCAGGATTGCCGAAAAGGGAAATAAATCCTGAAACATCCTGCCAATGCTGTCTAAACCGGATTTAGCACTCGTAGAATCTGTTCCTGGAGTTGTGGCGTTGTTGCCAGGCCTTGTCCGTTCAGCAAATCCACGTTGCCGCTCAAGTCCGTGAACACGCCGCCCGCGCCCGCCAGAATCGGAGGCATTGGCGCTACGTCGTAGTATTTCAACTGACCGGGTTCGACCATCAAATCGGCCAAGCCCGTCGCAACCAGATAATAGCCATAACAATCGCCGAAACCCCGCACCAGCCGGACTTTCTTCGCCAGCCGTTGCAATTGTTCGCCGTGAGTTTCGGAATACAGTTCACGCGGATTGGTCAGGATCATCGTTGCGTCAGAAAGCTCCGTTGTTTTTGACACCGAACAAGGCTTGCCATTCAAAAACGTGCCGGTTTCCGCCGAGCCGATCAGCCAATGCTCCTGAATCGGAAAGTAGATCGAACCGAGCACAGGAACTCCGTCGCGTTCCAACGCGATCATGATTCCAAACAATGGCGTTCGCAGAACGAAGGATTTCGTGCCATCAATCGGATCGAGGATCCAGCGATGTGAGCCAGATTTTTTTGTCTCGCCGAATTCTTCGCCCAGAATCGAATGATCGGGGAATTGTTTTTCCAGCGCTTGGCGCAGAAAGGTTTCGATTTCGCGGTCGGCTTTGGTGACCGGCGAATCGTCAGATTTGCGCTCGAATTCGACTTGCGAGTTGTAATGACGGCGAGCAATTGCGCCCGCTTTGACGCTCAGTTCGCCCAAAATTGAAAAGTACGATTGCAGATTTTCCATAAGAGGTTTTAGTTTCTTCACCGCAGAGGCGCAGAGAACGCAAAGGTTTCGCAGAGGGGAAAGAGAGGTATTGGTTTCTCTTGGATAAGCTCTCTGCGCTTCCTCTGCGATCTTTGCGTCTCCATGTTGAAAACAGAATTTTCAACGTTGCCGAACCTTTACTGCCGGCTCTCTTTCTCTCCGTCCCCTTGTCCCTCTGTCTCTCTGTCCCTCACTTGTTGATGCGACCTCGGCAATTGGGAGCGCCACAGCGACAGCGTTTTTCATCGTCGTGCCAGGATTCTTCGTAATCGAGCAGGATTTCTTCGCCGGGGTCAATGTCGCGCAAGGCGAAAAACAGCAGATGGCCTTTGACGGCAGACAATCGGCAATTGCCCTGACAAGAGTGATTGATGAATTGCGTTGCGTTGCCGCCGACCGATCCGTCAATGGACCAATACGAATCAATTCCACAAATGCGAATGCGGCGTAAGCCGCGCAAGCGTCTGGCGGTTTCGACGCGAGAAATTCGTTCGCCGACGAATTCCGCGATCTTGCGACCTTTTTTGAAGGGTTTGGTGGCGAAACAACCTCTGCCGTCAATTTTCGATGGTTTCACTTCCAGGCCGTCCACCGGCAAAACTTTTGTGGTCAAACTTGAATCTCCAAATTTAGAAATAGCGATAGTGTCCGGTGATCTCCCATTGAAACAGCACATCTTCCAGACGAGCGCCTGCGCCGATGTTGTGAACGATGGCGTAACGATTGGTGCCTTCGACTTTGATCTTGCTGACGATGCCGATATGCGTCAGACCGCTGTCCAAATTCCACGACACGACATCGCCCGGCTGATAATCCTGATCGGTTTGGGTGATTGGCAACTCTTTGCCTTTGCGGTTGAACCACGTCATCAGGTTTGGCACGCGGCGATGGTCAATGTTTCTGTCGGGTTTTCGCGCGCCCCACTTCTTTGGGTACTTGGCGAAGCTGGCAGTCATGTCTTCGTGCAATTCTTTTTGCAGATCAATGCCTGCGGCGCGAAACGCGCGAACAATGACATCAGCACAAACACCGGTTTCTTTCGGCACGTCGCCGTTCGGATAATCCAGTTTGACGTACGCCGGATCGTAGCTGTTTGTGTAGGTCGTTTGCTCGATGGCCGATGCGTTCAGTTTGTCGAGCGGCGTGGCATCCACCTTCACCTGAATCGCGGCTTGCAGTTCGCGTTCGGGCAACTGAATCGCTCGTGGCGAACTGAATGCCTGGCAACCGCTAACCAACAGGAGCGCGGTTGCCAGAAGCAAGAAGCGAGTTACAGCATTCGGTTCTTGTTTGATCATAAGGACTGCTTTTTTGGATGGGCGGACAAAACGTTCGCGAGTCAGGTTGCGGATGTGGACATCCGCGCTCCCGTTAGCGATCAATGGCCGCCAGCATATCTTCATCGGTTTTGTATTTGAAAAACTCCAGCCCGAGTTCCTGCGCTTTGTCACGTTCAACTGATTCCAGTTTTTGCACGTCAGCGTAATCAATCGTTCGTACGCCGCGATCAGTCAAAAGTTGCCGGAACTTTGCCAGGCGCTCTTCCCATCCTGTTGCTGTGTTGGTTTCGGCTTTTGTCAGATAGCGATTGACGACCGCCATTCCGCGTTCGCCGTCCTGTTTGGCTTTGCCAACGACGCCGTCCGAAGCCTGCCGCGACCAGCCAATCACAAACAATCCGTCGCAGACTTTGCCGGTTGCCGGATCGAAAACCTGATACGCCTCATCGCCGGGATTTTCCGGGTCTGGGTTCGGATTGCGGACGTATTCCGTGCCGGAGCAGGGAATCCCCAGCGTTTCATCAACCCGATCGCCGATGGCAAAGACCACGGAATCGCATTCGATGTCG
>JAEUQP010000135.1 GCA_016789645.1 Acidobacteriota bacterium
AATCGTGGCAATGGAATTGGGCGCGACTGGCGAATTGAACGAAGCCGAATTGACCAGGTTGAGTAAGCTGCCTCCGCCAGTACACATGTCGCAAGGCTTAGTGTGCGGCGGATTGCCCGTTGTGACTGTCTGGCAAGTGGCACCGGATTTCATCACCTGTTTGATCGTGTAGGTTGCGCCGAAGCCGCAACCTACTGCTTCGGTAAATGTAATGGCGCTACCGGGAACCTGACCGACTTTTGCGCCGCCGCGATAAATTTCATACCGATCAATCAACGAAATTGGGTCGCGATTCAACCAGCGAAGATTGATGTTGGCGCAAGATGACGGATACCCTTGGAATAGAGGCGGAGTGCAAGCTGATTGTGCAGTCACTGGTTCCGTCAGAGAATCTGATTGCACAGGGAACAAGAACAGCAGAAATAGAAATGACGCTGGGATAAACAATAGAGCCTTTGTTGTGGACATACTTCCTCCGAGCCGCCGCGGCTGAAGAGAAGCTTCGAGAGCACCAGTTGACACACTTCAATCTTCATCGCCGGGCAGCGATTGCTAGGGACCAGAATTGACAAGAAGGGGCGAAAGAACGAGTGGGACGCTGACTGGGGAAGTTGGTTGGGGCGGAACTTTAATGGGCAAACAGACAGTTCCAGGTAAGTCTGCAATGTAACAAGCATCCGCAGTTTAATGTTCTGACGAATGGGATTCAATTGGAAAAGTTTACACAGTCAACGGCTCGACCCTGCGACTGGTCGCTGGGTGGATTGGAAATTTCTACAGTGCGATGCTAGCCTTCCCACTCGCTGACGCGATTCCGAAAACCACTTTCAAGCCAAGATGAATTACTCAATCGTAGTTCCATTCCACAATGAAGAAGAGAATCTGCCAGAACTTTATCGCCGTCTGACACGCGTGATGGAAGATTTGGATGACGATTATGAGTTGATCTTCGTTGATGACGGCAGCAACGACCAAACGCACCAACTTTTGCGGGAAATATGCCAACTTGATCCACAAGTGGTTGGCGTGCGGCTGCGTCGAAACTTTGGGCAGACAGCGGCACTTGCCGCCGGATTCGATCAGGCCGAGGGACGTATTGTTGTTGCAATGGATGGCGACCTGCAGCATCAACCCGAAGACATCCCTAGGTTCATTGAAAAGCTCAATGAAGGATTCGATGTCGTCAGCGGTTGGCGGAAAAATCGGCAGGATGGATTTCTTAGAACATTTCCTTCGCGTGTGGCGAATCAATTGATGGCTCTGGCATCAGGTGTCGCGATTCATGACTTTGGAACGACTTTCAAGGCATATCGCCACGACGTACTGGAGCGCATTCCGATTTATGGTCAAATGCATCGCTTTATTCCTGCCATGGCCAGTGTTGAAGGGGCCTTAATCGCCGAAATTCCGATTGAAGACAAGCCTCGGCTGAAAGGGCGTTCGCACTACGGCATTTCGCGGACATTTCGCGTAATGTTTGATATTTTAACTATTCGTTTCATTGTTCGTTATCTCTCGCGCCCACTGCATTTTTTCGGAGGAATCGGAGCGGCGATGATCGCCATAAGCGCAGTGTTGGCTGGTTGGTTGTTGTTTAAAAAGCTGGTTTGGCGCGAAGCTGTCTTTATTGAGAATGGACCGATGCTGATTTTTGCCGCAGTGACTTTTCTGGGCGGATTGCAGTTTCTAGGGTTTGGCCTGCTTGGGGACCTACTTGCCCGGCTTTATTACGCGCCGCAACGACGAAATATCTATAATGTGGCGAGGATATACCGAAGCGAGCTGACTGAAACCTTTGAGACGGAGCGTCTCTGATAGCCCAAAGGCGTGAACAGGCAGGGGTTGGTTAAAATGCAACTACAGCATATGGAAATTATGTCCACTTCTTCTAAAACAAGTTTTTTTTCAAAAAAACAAAATAAGGTGTTGACAGAGAGGTTGAATTGCATATAATCCGAAATTCGCGCGCAACGAGAGATTAAGTCAAAGCGTGCGTGATACTTGAAAACTAGGTAGAGCGTTTTACAGTAAAAACTCTAAAATGCAGTGATCGTAAGTATTGTAAAGGTCTTTTGTCCGCCTAGCATTATTGCGTAGGCGGAAGAGTTATATTCTGAGAGTTTGATCCTGGCTCAGAATCAACGCTGGCGGCGTGCCTAACACATGCAAGTCGAACGCGAAAGTTCCTTCGGGGATGAGTAGAGTGGCGTCCGGGTGAGTAACGCGTGGGTAATTTACCCTTTGGTGGGGAATAACTAGTCGAAAGATTAGCTAATACCGCATAATGCAGTTTTTTGTGATCAGAGAGCTGTTAAAGTATTTATATGCCAAAGGATAAGCCTGCGTCTGATTAGCTTGTTGGTAAGGTAATGGCTTACCAAGGCTTCGATCAGTAGCTGGTCTGAGAGGACGGCCAGCCACAATGGCACTGAAATACGGGCCATACTCCTACGGGAGGCAGCAGTGGGGAATTTTGCGCAATGGGCGAAAGCCTGACGCAGCAACGCCGCGTGAAGGATGAGGTCCTTCGGGATGTAAACTTCGCAAGCATGGGAAGAAATTAATGACGGTACCATGCGTAAGCCCCGGCTAACTCCGTGCCAGCAGCCGCGGTAATACGGGGGGGGCAAGCGTTGTTCGGAATTACTGGGCGTAAAGCGCGTGTAGGCGGCTTTTCAAGTCAGACGTGAAAGCCCTGGGCTTAACCCAGGAATTGCG
>JAEUQP010000150.1 GCA_016789645.1 Acidobacteriota bacterium
GCGTTCAGCTTTTCCGGCGCCGCGCCGCAAGCTACGTTCGACACCAACGGCAATTTGATGATCGCGGATTTCTTCAACAGCCGCATTCGCCGTGTGACGCCCGAAGGCGTGGTGACAACCGTTGCGGGCGGCGGCGTGGACAAGGACGGCCCGGCGTTGCAGGCGTCGTTCTTTTTTGCCACGGGCATCACGCGCGACCGCGACGGCAATTTCATCATTGCCGATTGGCACAACGCGCAAATTCGCAAGTTGGATGTGACGCGCAACGTCGTGACGACCATTGCCGGCAGCGGCGTCGAAGATCATGTGGACGGCCCGGCGGAACAAGCGGCTTTCGTTCGTCCCGGAGCTGCGGCTGTGGATTCCAAAGGCAACATTTACGTCAGCGACTATTTCACGCACACGATTCGTTTGTTGGGCTCGCGCATTCCGCGCCCCAGCCCAACGCCGACGGCAACTCCCACGGCGACACCGACTCCAACACCTACGCCGACTCCGACACCGAGTCCGACGCCAACGCCGTCACCAACTCCAACGCCAACCCCCACTCCGTCACCAACACCGACGCCGACGCCAACGCCGACTCCTCCCGGAGGCACGCCGTTGAACGTGATCGTCAATCCCAGCTTTGAAGAAGGGAATTACAGCGGGTGGCGCATCTTTACCTATTTCTTTGAAGGTGGGGGCGCTTCCATCGTCAATGATCCGACGGTTGTCAGCGATGGGCAGTACGCGTTGAAGTTCCAGGCCAACGGACGCCGCTTGGTGGATTATTGCGCGCAGGATATTTCCTTGCCGCCAGGCAATTACACGTTGAGCGCAGATGTCGTTCCCAGCATCGGAACGATTGCCACGCTCGGCGTGAATTTCAACAACGGATCGCCGGGAGCGACAGCGGCTTCGCCCGCCAGCACGCGCGCCCGGTTGAGCGTGAATTTCACCATTACGGACGGTGGCATTCCGATCACGATTTACGCCGTTGGTAACCAGAACCGATACATTCGCAGCAACTTCGTCGTGGATAACTTCACGCTGGTGCGGCGATAAACTGGAGCGCGGATGTCCACATCCGCTGTAATTCAACGCCGCGAAGTTTCCTCTTCCTGTTTTCAAACGAAGAAGCTTCGCGGCTTTTTCGCGTCTTGACGGTGAAAGACTCTTGCCGCAATCTGGGTTTGTTATGAGCACTTCACGAATCATCAAAGCGCCAACTGGAACTCAACTCTCCTGCAAAGGCTGGCAACAGGAAGCCGCCTTGCGAATGCTGATGAACAACCTCGACCCTGAAGTTGCCGAACGCCCGGACGATCTGGTGGTGTATGGCGGCACGGGCAAAGCCGCGCGCAACTGGCAGGCGTTTGATGCGATTGTCCGCAGTTTGCAATCGTTGGCGAACGACGAAACCTTGCTGGTGCAATCGGGCAAACCGGTCGGCATCTTTCGCACACACGAAGACGCACCGCGCGTGCTGATCGCCAATTCCAATTTGGTCGGACGCTGGTCGAACTGGGACGATTTTCACGCGCTGGAAAAACTCGGGTTGACGATGTACGGCCAGATGACCGCCGGATCGTGGATTTACATCGGCAGCCAGGGAATCATCCAGGGCACGTTTGAAACCTTTGCCGCTGTCGCCGAAAAACATTTTGGCGGATCGTTGGCGAACAAGCTGGTTGTCAGCGGTGGAATGGGCGGCATGGGCGGCGCGCAACCATTGGCCGCCACGATGAACGGCGCGAATTTCATCGGCATTGACGTTGACCCGGAACGCATTCGCAAACGCATTGCTACTGGATACTGCGACGAAATCGCGTTCACGCTGGATGAAGCTTTGAACTTCGTCGCTGCCGCGCGAAAAAGCGGACACGTCGTGTCGGTGGGACTGGTCGGAAATTGTGCCGATGTGTTGCCGGAACTCACTCAACGCGGAATCGTTCCCGATGTGCTGACCGACCAAACCAGCGCCCACGATGCACTGAATGGCTATGTTCCGAACAAGATGACGCTAGATGAAGCCCTGCAGCTTCGCGATGACAACCCCGTCGAATACGTCAAACGCTCGATGCAAGCGATGGCTGATCACGTCAGCGCCATGCTGGAACTGAAACGAATGGGCGCGGTGACCTTCGATTACGGCAACAACATTCGCACCCAAGCCAAACAAGCCGGTGTCGAAGAGGCATTTGAAATTCCGGGCTTTGTGCCGGAATACATCCGCCCGCTGTTTTGCGAAGGCCGAGGGCCGTATCGTTGGGTGGCGTTGTCTGGCAATCCCGACGACATTCGCAAAACCGATGATCTGGCGCAGGAACTTTTCCCCGATGATCCCGTGCTGGATCGTTGGTTGCGGTTGGCGCGCGACAAAGTGAAGTTTCAGGGCTTGCCTGCGCGCGTGTGCTGGCTGGGTTAC
>JAEUQP010000153.1 GCA_016789645.1 Acidobacteriota bacterium
GACCGCCGAGGCGATTTTTGCCGCTGCCGAGCGCCAACTGAAACATGGCCGTTACGCGCCGAGCACGCTTTACGGCGACGGTTTTGTTGCCGAACGCATTGCGGGCGGTCTGGTCGAACTGCAGCCGTACATTCAAAAGCGACTGAATTACGTTTACGAATAAGATGCGAGTTTTAGGATTGATCCCGGCGCGCGGCGGTTCCAAATGCGTGCCGCGCAAAAATATCAAACTGCTGGCGGGCAAACCGCTGTTGGCTTACACGGCGGAAGCAGCGTTGGCAGCCAAACGGCTGGCGCGCGTGGTGCTCAGCACGGACGACGCCGAAATTGCCGAAGTCGGAAGAGAGTTCGGCGTCGAAGTTCCCTTCTTTCGTCCGGCAGAGTTGGCTGAAGACTCAACGCCGACGTTGCCTGTGGTGCAACACGCGTTAAGTTTCCTGGAACGCCACGGCGACCGGTTTGACGCGGTGTGTTTGCTGCAACCGACCAATCCGTTGCGGCGCGCGGGCGACATTGATGCCTGCATCGAATTGATGGAACGCCACGCGGCAGATTGCGTCGTCAGCGTGCTGCGAGTTCCCGCCGAATACAATCCGCATTGGGTGTACTTTCTGAATGGCGACGGCAGCTTGCGGTTGAGCACCGGCGAAGCGACGCCGATTCCTCGCCGACAAGAATTGCCGCCAGCCTTTCATCGCGAAGGTTCCATTTACATCACTCGACGCGATGTGGTGATGACGCAAAACAGTTTGTTCGGCGCGCGCGTGGTTGGCTACGAAATGGATCCGTCGCTCAGCGTCAACATTGACACTCCAGACGATTGGAAAATGGCAGAACAATTGATTGCGGCCAAGTCATCCGCAGTGAAATGACACAAGGAATTCAATCCACCGCAGAGTCGCGGAGAATCGCAAAGGTTACGCAGAGTCTTTTGGGGAATCTCTGCGCTTCCTCAGCGTTCTCTGCGACTCTGCGGTGAAAAGCCGAACTTGATCGGCTCATTTTCGACTGACTTTAAATTCTGAAATGTGCGGAATCGCCGGCTTGTTCGGCAACAATTGGAATCCGAATCAACTGACGGCAGCGATTGGCAGCCAGCGGCATCGCGGGCCGGACGCCGAAGGAATTTGGCTGTCTCCGTCCAAACGCGCCGGGTTGGGACACAATCGGCTGAGCATCATTGATTTGTCCGAAGCCGGTCGCCAACCGATGAGCAGTCACGATGGCCGATGGTGGATTGCCTTCAACGGCGAAATTTACAACTACCTGGAACTGCGCGCCGAACTCAGTGAGTATCCGTATCGCAGCCACAGTGATACGGAAGTTTTGCTTGCCGCTTACGAACGCTGGGGCGAACGTTGCCTGGATCGGTTGATCGGCATGTTCGCGTTGCTGATCTGGGACGAACGCGAACAGAAGCTGTTTGCCGCACGCGACCGATTCGGCATCAAACCGCTCAACTACCACCTAAACTCAGACGGCACGTTGGCAATTGCCAGCGAAATCAAAGCCTTGTTCGCTGCGGGCGTCGCCGGTGAACCGGATGAAATCGCCTGGGCCAATTATCTGAACGCAGGTTTGTACGATCACAGCCCGCGCACATTTTGGCGCGGCGTGAATTCCCTGCCCGCTGGTCATTGCCTGACGTGGCAAGCGGGCAAAGTGACCATTTCGCGCTGGTACGATCTGGCCGAACGCAGCGGCGAAGCTTTTGACCAACGCAACGAAGCCGAAGTCCGTGAAGAATATCTGGCGTTGTTGCAGGACAGCGTCCGGCTGCGTTTTCGTTCGGATGTTCCGGTCGGCATCAATCTGAGCGGCGGGCTGGATTCGTCCACGCTGCTCGGCTTGGTTCACGCGGTGCAAGGCGCGGACAGCGATGTCAAAGCCTTCACCTTTGTCACGGGCGACGAACATTACGACGAATTGCCGTGGGTCGAACAAATGCTGGCGCGAACGAATCATCCGGCGATGGTTTGCAGACTCGATGTCGCCGACGTTCCCGCGTTGGCCGAATCGGTGCAGCATCATCAAGACGAGCCGTTCGGCGGATTGCCGACGCTGGCCTATGCGCGCGTGTTTGAACGCGCCCGGCAGGAAGGCGTGATTGTCCTGCTCGACGGGCAAGGGATGGATGAACAATGGGCAGGATACGATTATTACCAAACCGCAGTGTCTTCGGCAGCGGCGGTCGGCAGCGTCAGCGTGATTCAGGGAACGAAAGACCGTCCGGTCAAGCCGGAATGTTTGCAGACGGAATTTCGCGCCTTGGCCGAAGAGTTTCGCGCGCCACAACCGTTTTCCGACCGGCTGCGGAATTTGCAATATCGCGATGCGCTGCTGACCAAAATTCCGCGCGCGTTACGGTTCAATGACCGAATTTCCATGCGCGCTTCGACCGAATTGCGCGAACCATTTCTGGATCATCGGCTGTTTGAGCTGGCGCTGCGCCAACCGATGGAACGCAAGCTCGGCAATGGCACTGGCAAAGTGATGCTGCGACGCATTGCCGCCGAATTGTTGCCGCAGGGCGTCGTCGAAGCGCCCAAACGTCCGCTGCAAACTCCGCAACGCGAATGGCTGCGCGGCGCGTTGCGCGACTGGGCCACGGCGCAGATCGAAACCGCGCTGAACGGTTGGGGCGCAAACTGGCTGAATGCCAGCGCGGTACGCGCAGCGTGGCGGCAATATCTGTCCGGTGAAAGCGACAATAGCTTTTACGTCTGGCAATGGATCAACCTGGGATTGATGAATCAACGATGAGCGATGTAGCCATTCGAGTCGAAGGACTCTCGAAACAATACCGAATCGGCGTTGCGCCGGAAAAATACAAAATGATGCGTGACGTGGTGGCCAGCGCGTTGACGGCTCCTCTGCGCGCACTGCGTTCCATTGGGAAATCAAACTCCGACGCCGATCCACAAAGTTTCTGGGCGGTGCAGGATGTTTCGTTTGAAATCAAACGCGGCGAAGTGGTCGGCGTCATCGGACGCAACGGCGCTGGCAAAAGCACGTTGCTGAAATTGCTGGCGCGCATTACGGAACCGACGCGCGGCGAAGCGGAAATTCACGGACGCATCGGCGCATTGCTGGAAGTCGGCACGGGGTTTCACCAGGAATTGACCGGACGCGAAAACGTCTTTTTGAACGGCGCGATTCTGGGCATGCGCCGCGAAGAAATCGTGCGCAAGTTCGACGAGATCGTCGAATTTGCCGAAGTCAGCAAGTTCATTGATACGCCGGTCAAACGATATTCGAGCGGCATGCATTTGCGGCTGGCGTTTTCGGTCGCGGCGCATCTGGAACCGGAAATTTTGCTGGTGGACGAAGTGCTGGCCGTCGGCGATGTGGCGTTTCAGAAAAAATGCGTTGGCAAAATGGAAGACGTCGCGTCGCAAGGCCGCACGGTTTTGTTTGTCAGCCACAACCTGGCGGCGATCAAAGAGCTTTGCCAAACCAGCATTGTGCTTAACGGCGGGCGGATGGCGTATCGCGGCCCGGTCGTTCAGGGCTTGGCGCATTACGGCCAATTGCTGACTTCGTCGGAAGCTGACGAAACGTCCACGTCGCGCGGAACGCATTGGCGCAAACTGCAAATCAACGGACAAACCGAGTTTGGCGCGATGACGTTGGCCAGCGGCGAAGCATTTTTTGCTGAAGCGGAGTTCCAGGTCGCCGAAGAAATCGCCAACAGCAGCCTGTTCTGCATCATCAATGACGCCACCGGCAATCAATTCATTCACCAGCACACGACGCTGCGCGAACTGGGGCATCAATCGCTGCCCGCTGGAACCTATCGGCTTCGCTCCAACTTCCCTTCTCTGTGGCTGGCTCCGGGCAGTTACACAGTGCACTTCAAACTGCTCGGGCGAACGCTGGCAGGCAAACCGGAACAGCATGTTTCCGAGCGTGTCCTGCTGGATGTTTCCGGCGAAGGCGACGGCAACATTCGTTCGCTGTTGACGCCGCCGTTGCGTTGGGAACTCGAATCGGCTTCCAGCGTCGCGCATTTTGTCGCCGAAGCTTGATCCGCCTGCCAACTACTTTTGTATGTCATTTATCGCTGAATCTGTTCTCTCGCCGATCAACATGGATTTGAATTCAGGCACGAAAACACTGAACGCTGTCGTGTTGTCGTCTTCACTGCTGACCGATCGCATGTTGCTGTACACGGATTTTCTGCCAGTGCTCCGCCAACAAGCCAACGTCAAATTATGGGCGACGTCGGCCAACAATCCGCAACATCAATTTTTGCCGGCGGACATCGTCGAACCGTTTCCGAAGATCGGCGCGTTCCGCGAATTCCCGCACAATTACCTGCGGCGGTTGAACGATTTCGCATGGGATTACACCTTACGCCCGCCCAGCCGCCTGAGCATGCGGCATCACATCAAACAACACAGGGAAAATCTGCTGCTGCGTTCGCTGCATGCGCCCGCCAAACTCATTTCCGCCTTTGGCGCGGAAAGCGCGCTGGAAAACTGGCTGGAACAAAAGCTGCTGAACTTCGAACGCAGCGCCGAAGCTCGCCAACGCTTGCAAACGACTCGCCCGGACGTGCTGCTGACCACCGGCACGTTCCGGTACGAAGAACCGGCGGTCAACGCCGAAGCGCGCAAACTGGGCATTCCGATTCTGGCGTTCATCACGTCGTGGGATAACCCTTCCACCAAAAACCGCATGGTCTTCAAATACGATGGCTACCTGGTCTGGTCGGAGCGGATGAAGGAAGAGTTGCATCACTTTTTCCCGCACTCGAAAGACGTGCCGATTTACGTGGTGGGCGCGCCGCAGTTCGACGTGTTTTTTCAACCGCGCTTTCACCAATCGCGCGAAGCATTTTGCGCCGAACACGGGTTGAGAACCGATTTGCCGATCATTTTGTATGCGCTCGGTTCGCCGAATTTTTTGCAGGAACATCACGGCGCGCTGTTTCTGGCGGAACGTGTGGCGCGCGGCGAACTGGGCGATGTGCAAATGCTGGTGCGACCGCATCCGCTGCACGACAACGGAGCCGAAGCCGAAATGTTGCGCGGATTTGGCAAACGCGTCATCGTGCAACGCACAGGCGCGACGGGCACCGCCGTTCCTGCGCGCTCGCAAGACGAACACCAGATCAGCCAATGGGTCAATTCGTTTCTGCACGCGGATGTCGTCGTCAATTTGTCGTCCACAGTGGCAATTGACGCGGCGGTATTCGACAAACCGGTGGTCAACCTGGATTACGATCCGCAACCGAGCAAGGCTCACCAGCAATTGATCAAGGAGATCAATCATTCCTGGACGCATTTCAAACCGATTGCCGAATCGGGCGGATTGTGGCTGATTAACGATCCTGCGGAAATGATCGAAGCGATCCAATCGTATCTGCAAACGCCCGAACTGCATCGCCAGCAACGTCGCTGGATGGCGGAATTCGTTTGCGGATTTTTGGATGGCCACAACGGACGACGAATGGCGGAAGCATTGCTCGATTTCGCCACTGTTGCGAAAGGGACCCGATGAGCGCATCCAGTCCGGCAGTTTCGGTGGTCATGCCGGTCTACAATCAGGAACGGTATATCATCGAAGCTGTCGAAAGCATCCTGCGCCAGAGCTTCACCGATTTCGAACTCATCATTGTGGACGATGGTTCCACCGACGCGACGCTGAGCGTGTTGGCGAGGTATGACGATCCCCGCATTCGTCTGATCCGCGCCGAACACGGAGGTTTTCTGAAAGCATTGGAACGCGGCGTTCTGGAAGCGCGCGGCCAGTGGGTGGCGCGCATGGATTCCGACGACATTTGTTCGCCGCAGCGTTTGGCGCGACAAATCGAATTCCTCACAGGTCATCCGGAATGTGTTTTTGTCGGCAGCGTGTATGGCCTGGTGACTCCTGGCGGGAAGTTTTTGCGTCCGGTGGAAAGTTTTGACTGGCACGATTACACCGCCAGCGACATCACGCTCGGCAAGGAACTGTTCGCCGATCCGTCGGTGGTGTTTGATCGCCAAAAAGCACTGGAAGTCGGGTTGTACGATACCGATGTGGAGAACGAAAAACCGCTCTGGTACAAATTGCTGACCGTTGGGCGCGCAGCCAACCTGGGTGAACCGCTGTATTACGCGCGCTGGAGAATCGGGTCGCATTCGCGCACCAATGTGCTGCACAACAAACTAATCAACAATGACATTCGGCATAAATATGATCCGCAAAATGCCGCGCAGATGATGACTGCCGCCGCTGGCGCGCCGGGCAAAGCCGAAATCGGATTGGCTGCACGCGGATTCGATTATTACCTGTTGGCGGGCGATCAAGCTGCGGCGTGGAAAGTGGCGATTGATTGCTGGAAAGCCTGGCCGACCAAACCGGAATCCATCAAGTTGCTCATCAAAGCCTTGCTCAACAAACGAACGCTGGGGAACCCGTCGCCCCCACCTCAATTCATTCCGGTCGAACGCCCCTGGTAACAAATGAAAATCGTACTGGCCACCAAACTGTTTATCCCGATTGATGGCAGCGCCGAAGGTCTGGTCAATTTTGCAATCAGCCTGAAAGAGTTGGGGCATTCGATCACGGTAGTGCTGATCTTTCCTCCGGCAACTGACAACCAATACTTCCGCCGATTGCAGCAAGCCGGCATTCCGGTCATTTCCGTCACCGATCATCCGTTCAACACCATACTGCGAATCGTTCGCCGAGCGGCGCGATTAGGCGGCGGGTTGTTTCGGCAATTCCTGGCCGAAGATTTAACCGGGCAAACGCTGCGCTGGATTTTGCGGCGGCTCAATCCGGATTTGTTGCACGTCGTGCGATTCGATTCGATGACGCGAACGTTCATTCGCGCCGGGCATGCGCGCCGGTTGCCAGTGCTCTTTCACGAAACCTCGACGCCGACGTATGTCGAACGAACCGAGCGCGGCGAAACGGGCGTGATCGAAATGCTGCAAAGCTGTCATCGCATCGCGGCGTTGTCGCCGTGCGTGGCCAAACAGGTCACCGAACAATTGGGCGATGACGTTCCGGTCAGCGTGGTTCCGCTGTTTTCGTTTCCGCCGCCTGCTGCTGCAACAACCAATAACGGCAACCGCGAGCTTGTCCGGTTCGGATTCGCTGCCAGAGTGGAAACCAAAAAAGGCGTTCGGGAAATGATCGAAGCGTTTGCCGGATTGGCGCAGCAAAATCCGAACGTGCGTTTGAAAGTCGTCGGCGACGGCGACCAGAAACCGGAAATCATCGAACGCGCAAAAACGTTGGGCGTCGCCGAAGCTTGCGAATTCCTGCCGACCTACGTGGGCGAAGAAGAGCGGCTGCGGTTTATGCACAGCATTGACGTGCTGTTGTTGCCCTCTTACATCGAAGGCACCCCGAACAGCATCATCGAAGCCATGGCGCTGAGCTTGCCAGTCGTGGCGTCGGCTGTCGGTGGCATTCCCGATATGGTGAGCGAACAATCCGGGCGCTTGGTTCCAGCGGGCGATGCGCGCGCATTGGAACAGGCGATGGCCGAAGTCGCCGCCGATGCCGAGTTGCGAAACCAGATGGGCAAGGTCGGCAGACAACATTACGAAGCGCGTTATTCGCCGCAAGCCGTCGTTCCGATGCTGCTGGATGCCTACGAAAAAATGATGGCTGGCAAATCCGTAACCCAATGACTGTGAAACTCAATCAGGCTTCTTCGCACACATCGTCGTCTGCCGGAATGAAACCGGATGGAATTGTCGCCTTGCTGCCACGCGGCGAAACCATACGGAATTTTGTCTACACCGGCGCGCTTGATCTGGCCGCGCAGCAAACCGACGTGTCGTTATTGACGGTCATTCCGGACGACGATTTTTTGCCTATGGTCAACGGCCGGTATCGGCGGGTGATCGAACTGGAAACGTATCCCGAATCGCACGTTGCGCGGTTGTTACGCGACCAGCTTGATCTGGCGCACGGGCGCTGGCTGTGGTCCGAAGCGGCCAAAGAACGTTGGCGATTGCGCGATCACGAAGCCAACACGCCCGTCAAAAAGCTCAAGCGTTTAATCAAAAAAGCGACCTGCCTGCCGCTGGCCAATCCTGTCGGGCTGGCCTTGCTGGAACACGCGGAGCATTTTGCCAGCAGCCGTCTGGCCAAATCCGATGCCTATTCCAACCTGTTCCGAGACTTGAATCCGGCGCTGGTGTTCAACGGATCGCACGTTCACAGTCGCAACGCGACGCAAGCCGTTCACGCGGCAAAAGCGCTGGGCATTCCGACAGCGACGTTTTTGTTTTCGTGGGACAACCTGACTTCGCAGGGACGGATCATCCCGCTGTACGATTATTACCTGGTGTGGAACGAACAAATCCGCGAACAGTTGTTGCAGATTTATCCGGGCATTCGCCCCGAGCAGGTGTTTGTCACTGGCACGCCGCAGTTCGACACGCATTTTCAACCGAAGTTTTACTGGTCGCGCGAAGAATTCTGCGCGCGCGTCGGCGCTGACCCGGCGCGTCCGATCGTGCTGTACACCACCGGCATGGACAACCACATGCCCGGCGAACCGCTCATCATCGAAAACATCAACAACATGCTGAAAGAGATGACCGAATTCGGTCGTCCGCAGTTGCTGGTGCGCGTGTACCCCAAAGACCGTACGCCGCATCGGTTCGACGAAGTGAAGCGCCGCAATCCCGACATACTGTTTCCGCATATTCCCTGGTCGCCCAACTGGCAAACGCCCAAACTGGAAGACGCCTGGTTGCTGACCAACATGCTGCGCCACGCGGCTGTGGGCATTAACGTCGCTTCGACGGTATCGCTGGAACTGTGCATGTTCGACAAGCCTGTGATCTGCGTTGGTTATAACCCGCCGATTGATATTTACCCGAAAGATTACCGGCTCTATTACAGCTTTGATCATTACCGTCCCGTCGTCGAAAGCGGTGCGGTTCGCGTGGCGTGGTCGGAAGAGGAAATGAAAACCTTGTTGGCCGATGCGCTGACGATTCCGCAGCGAGACAGCGAAAACCGCGCCGCTTTTTTGCGCCAGATGTTCGGCGATACGCTTGACGGCAAATCGGGCGCGCGCGTCGCTGATGTGCTGGTGCAACTGTCCCGGCGTTCTTCGCAACGATAATTTACTTGATGAGCCGCCTGCCTCAGACTCCATCCGCTTCTTCTCAATCCGGGAAACCGCGTTTGCTGATAGTGTCGCACGTGCCGCCATTTCCGGGATTAACCGGCCAGCAGCAACGCGTGTTTCACATGCTGCGCGGCATGCGCGAACGCTTTCACGTCAGTTTCGTCACCACGACCAATCCACTGTTTCCCGATCTGCCGGAACGTTTGCCAACCATTTGCGACGAAGTGCATTTGCTGCCATCGCTGTATCATCGCAGTTTGGCGCATCGCGTCTGGTATCAAACTGCCGGGCGCGTGTACGGTTGGAGCACGGGGTTGAAGAAATCGCACTATCTGGTTGGCAAACTCGAACTCGCGCCGGAACGGTTGGCGCAATTCGCCGATCCGCAACGCTTTGATCTGGTGATGCTGGAATACTGGATGGCGACGCCAAGTTTGTCGGCCTTCAAAGCGCGCGGCATCCCGTGCGTGCTGGATATGCACGATGTGCTTTGGCAAACCTACAAACGCGATCTGGATCGTTCTTCGCGTCTGCCTGCTATCGTGAAAAGTTGGGTGCTGAATCGGTATCGTCGCCAGGAAGAAACCGCTTGGCGGCAATTCGACGGATTGATCGCCATCAATCGCGCAGAGTTGTCCCACGTTGCCGAACAGGTTTCGCCGACGACGGCAATCTTTCACGCTGCGATGGGAGTTGACCTGTCGCGCTGGTCGCGTTCGTGGCAACCGGCTCAGCATCAAGGCCAGCCGGTGCGATTGGCGTATTACGGCGGATTCGGCAATCCGGCCAATCGAACCGACGCGATGATTTGTTACGAACAGTTGATGCCCGCCATCTGGCAACGCTTCCCGGATGCGGAACTGTGGCTGGTCGGCAGCAACCCGCCCGCCGCCTGGCAATCGTTGACCGAAGACAACCGCGTCAAAGTCACAGGCTTCGTCAAAGACCCGCAACCGATTCTGAGCACGATGACGGCGGTGTTGTGCCCGTTCAACGGAACATTTGGCTTTCGCAGCCGCCTGATCGAAGTGATGGCGCTGGGCGTGCCGGTCGTCGCTTCGCCCGATGCCGTGTACGGCATGGAACTGGAAGAAGGGCGCGGGTTGCTGCTCGGACGCACGAATGAAGAGCTGATTGAAGCCACGTTTCGCTTGCTGGAAAACCCTGCGTTCGCTGCCGAACAAAGCCTCGCCGCCAGCCAACAGGTCGAACAGCGATTCAGCGTGCAGGCGACGTACCATCGGCTGGCCGACGACCTGAGCAACTGGTTGCAACAACGGAGACGCCAATCGTGAAACTGGCGGTGTTTTCGCACAAACTCTGTTGGCCAAGCACCGCTTCACCATCAGGTTATGCCACCGACGGCGGCTTTCCGCTGCAAATGCAAACGCTGTCGGAACTCTTTGACGCGACGACGTTGGTGGTCCCTGTTGCCGATCACGCCGCCGTCGTTGGCGAAATGCCGCTGACCGGGCGCGGATTGCGCATCGTTTCGTTGACCGATCCAACCGGCGAAGGCTGGCGGCGAAAATTGCGAATGCTGTTATGGACGTTACAAAACGCCCCGACGCTGTGGCGCGAAACGCGAGCCGCCGATGCGGTGCACGTACCGATTCCCGGCGATGTCGGCACTATCGGAATGCTGTTGGCGTGGTTGTTGGGCAAACCGCTGTTTATCCGTTATTGCGGAAATTGGCTGCGCCAGGACACGCTGGCCGAACGATTCTGGCGCGGGTTCATGGAATTTTGCGCGGGCGGTCGCAATGTCTGTTTGGCAACCGGCGGAACTGATCAACCGCCGTCGCTCCGCAATCAGGCGATTCGCTGGATTTTTTCGACCAGTTTGACGCGGCGTGAAATCGAATTGTGCGCGACAAAGCGCGATGCGGCGTCGCTGACTACGCCTCGGTTGGTGATTGCTTGTCGCCAGGAATTCAAAAAAGGCACGGATGTCGTGCTGGAAAGTTTGGCCTTGTTACAAACCGAATTTCCCGAACTGCATTTTGACGTGGTGGGCGACGGCGGCGCGTTGAGCGAATTCAAGCAACTGGCAACCCGGCTGGGAATTGCCGATCGCGTGACGTTTCACGGCAAGGTCAACCACGATCGCGTTATCGAATTGCTGAAACAGGCTGATCTGTTTTGTTTCCCGACCACTTCAAGCGAAGGTTTTCCGAAAGCTGTGCTGGAAGCCATGGCGTGCGGGTTGCCAGTTGTAACCACCCGCGTTTCGGTATTGCCGCAGTTGCTGAACAATGGCGGAGGCGTGTTGTTGAACGAAGCAACGCCCGTAGCCGTTGCCGAAGCCGTTCGTCATTGTCTGAGCGATCCGCAACGGTATCGCTTGATGTCCGAACGCGCCGTCGTTGCCGCACAACAGTATTCACTCGAACATTGGCGCGACACCATCGGCGGATATTTGCGCGACGCCTGGGGGCCACTGCAATCGCATTCGTGACATGAACCCGCTGATTGACTTTTCTCAACTGAAGATCACGTTTCTGGTCGGAACGCTGGGACAAGGCGGCGCAGAACAGCAACTGGTTTACATTCTGCGCACGTTGCGTGAACAGGGAGCGCAGGTTCGCGCGTTGTGCCTGACCGAAGGCGAATACTGGGAAACGCCACTGCGTGATTTGGGTGTGCCGGTGACGTGGGTCGGGCAACTGGCTTCGCGGCTGGGACGATTGCGAAAAATCATCGCCGAATTACAAACGGATCGCCCGATGATTTTGCAAAGCCAGCATTTTTACACCAACCTGTACGCCGCACTGGCGGCACGCGCGTTGGGAATCCGGGAAATCGGCGCGATGCGGTGCGACGGAGCCAGTGAAGTGGCCGAACACGGACGGGCGCTCGGCTGGCTGAGTTTGCATTTGCCGCGACGGTTGGCGGTCAATTCGCAAGGCGCAATTCAGTTCGCCGAACAACACGGCGTTTCATCTGATCGGTTGTTTTTGTTGCCCAACGTGATTGACCACACGCGCTTTCAAACTCCGCCGCGCGACGGTTCGCCGGTTGTTCGATTGCTGACCGCCGGACGGCTGGAACCACAAAAACGCATGGATCGGTTTTTACGAATGTTGGCGCAGTTAAAAACGTCGGCAACCCAACCGTTCAAAGCCGTCATCGCAGGCGACGGCGCGTTGCGGAGTTCGCTGCAAGAACAAGCCGC
>JAEUQP010000158.1 GCA_016789645.1 Acidobacteriota bacterium
GGAACCAATGAATTCATCAATCGCAAACATGGCAAAACGGTCAAAGACAGCCATCATTGCCTTCAAAATTTATGACAACTGGCGCATCAAACGCGCGGCCAATCGCGGCGTTGCCGAAACCTTGCACGGTTCGACGCACAGCCACAAGGCGCTGGCGGACAGTCTGGATTACATCAATGTGCAATATGCCGATTATCTGCAATACGGCAATCTGACTCCTGAAAGTTTGCGTGGCAAACGCATCTTCGAACTCGGCTTTGGCGACAACATCGGAGTGGCGTTGAAATTTCTGGCCGTCGGCGCGGCGCGCGCGGTTTGTCTGGATAAGTTTTATTCCAAACGCAACGCCGACCAGGAACGGAAAATTTATCTCGCTCTGCGCGAAACGCTCAGTTACGAAGAACAACGTCGCTTTGACAGTGCGATTGATCTGACCAATGGAATTGAATTGAATCCGGAAAAGCTGAAGTGCATTTACGGCTCGAACGTCGAAGACACGACGGAATTGCCCGAAGCGGAACCGTTCGATTTCACGATCTCGCGCGGCGCGATTCAGGATATTTACGATCCGGGTCCAGCGTTCGACGCGATGGATCGGTTGTTGGCGCCGGGTGGGGTCGCACTGCACAAGATTGACCTCAGCGATCAGGGCATGTTCCGCGACCACAACATGAATCCGTTGACGTTTTTGACCGTTTCCGAACCGGTGTATCGCCTGATGGCGCTCGGGTCGGGCAAACCCAATCGCAAGCTGAAAAGTTATTACGAACAAAAGCTGACCGATCTGGGATACGACACCAAATTTTTGATCACCAGCGTGGTCGGTCGCGGCGGCAAAGGCGATTTGCATCCGCACAAGGAAATCATCACCAAAGGCATTCAATACACCGACGCCAATCTGGATTTCGTCAAACAGATTCGCCCGTCACTGGCCGAAGAATTTCGCCATCTGTCCGACGAAGAATTGCTGATTGACGGCATTTTCGTGGTTGCCAAAAAACGCTGATCTGACATTTGCATGAATCAGAATTCGTCCAATTCGGCTGATCCAGGAAAATTCGACAAGCTGATGGTTTCCTTGCCGTGGATGGCTCGGTACCCGGTTTGGCGTGCAGGGGAATTGTTGCGTCGAACCGGTTCGTCCGGCCAAACGCATTTGATTCTGGTCGTCGGCAATCACTTCGAACCTTCGTGGAAACGCACTGGCGGAACCTGGGATTGGCCGATGCAGGAAAAGCGCCTGGAAGAGTGGCGTCGCAAAGCGGCGGCGATTGGCCGCGCCGTGACCGACAGCGACGGCACGCCGTTTCGGCACACGAACTTTTATCCGGCGGAGCAGTATCACGAAGGTTTGCTCAACCAGCTTGCCGAATTGCAGGCCGATGGGTTTGGCGAAGTCGAGATTCATCTGCATCACGGCGTCGAACGTCCCGACACTGCCGAGGAATTGCGGCGCGCGTTGGTGGAATTCCGCGACGTGATTGCCGAACGGCACAAACTGCTGTCGCGATTCGCGGACAGCGAATTGCCGCGTTATGCCTTCATTCACGGCAATTTTGCGCTGGCCAACATGGACGGCGGACGAAATTGCGGCGTGGATGAAGAGATGGCGATTTTGGCGGAAACCGGTTGTTATGCGGATATGACGTTACCGGCGATTCCATATCGCGCGCAGGCTCCGCGTATCAATGCCATTTACCAATGCGGGCGACCGCTTCACGAAAAGGCTCCGCATTGGCATGGTCCCGATCTGGCAGTCGGCGATTCGCTGACCTTGCCGATTTTGATGACCGGGCCGCTGGTGTTCGACTGGCGACGCCGCCGCCACGGAATTCCGTTCCCCAGAATTGATGACGGAGCGTTGGCGGCAAATTACCCGCTCGATCTTGGCCGGTTGCGAAACTGGCGCGATGCCGGAATTTCCGTGCGCGGCAGAGCAGATTGGGTGTTCATCAAATTGTATTGTCATGGGTTTTTCGATCACGACACCGACGCCGTCATCGGAGAAACCATGCGCCGCTCGCTGTCGGAACTCATGGAACACGCCGAGCGCAGCGGGGAATTCAAACTTCATTTCGCCAGTGCCCGCGAAGCGTTCAACATTGCCCAGGCAGCCGTTGACGGAAAGAACGGGAATCCCCACCTCTTCCGTGATTACAAACTTCGCACGATCATGCAGAGCCAATCCGTTGATTCCGCTGCACGGGTTGCTCGCCGAAGAGAAGCGACTGCTTAAACGAATCTGCTGTCCCGATTTAGTCTTAACGTCACACACACAAATATGGCAGGCGCCCACTTGCCGTATCTTTCGAACAAACGAATGGATACTCGATACTCGACAGCTCAAAAACCTTTCGCGGATGCCGGAGTCGAAACTGGCGAGCAGGTCAATCGGTTGGCAGTTTGGCGCATTTACGGATATGCCACTTCGATATACCTGTTGGCGACGTTGGCCACCGATGCGTTTTTTATGGGCGATGCCAACGATTACGTCGAATCAATTCTCGCTTATCGGCAAGGTCACAACTTGTATTTCTGGGAATTCGGCCATCTGCTCTGGCGTCCGTTTGGGTGGTTCATGGCAGAACTCTTGCACCCGGTCACGTCTCGTTTTGTCGGCTCCTTTCCGCGAGCCAATGTCATGTTGACGCTGGTTTGGATCAATCTGGCGGCAGGGTTGTTGGGAGCTGTTTGTCTGGTTCATTTGCTGCGCCGGTTTTGTCGCAAGGAGATGGCAATTGGCGCGGCGATCACCGGTTTTGTCTTTTCACAGGGAGTTCTGAATTTTTCTCAAACCGGAAGTTCGTACATTCCCGGTCTGGCGTTCTTGTTACTGGGATTGTGCTTTATCACGGCTCCGGCGACGACGAAACAACACAGAATATGGAATGACATTGCCGCAGGCTTTTCTTTTGCCGTGTCGGTCGGGTTTTGGTTTCTGTTTATCTGGGCGTTGCCTGCGGCCATCCTGTTGCCATTGATTCAGGGGGAAGTAACGCTGGAACGAGTGAGACGGGCTGTGGCGTCTTCGGTTTCCTTTTCTGTGTTCGTCGGAGCGTTTTATCTGATGGCCCTGGTCGCATTGCGAATCACCGACATCGCCGGAATCAAAGCCTGGATCGTTGACGCCGGACACGGCATTTATGTTCGGGGGCTGACTCGGATGGTACTGGGATTCGCCCGATCGTTCATCAACATGGGAAATGACGGCATGTTGATGAAGCGATTTTTGATCGGCGACCCTTATAACAAAGTTACGATCTGGCAACTGGCGCATTTGAGTTTGTGGAAACTGGGGCTGTTTTACGTGTTCCTGGTGACATCGCTTTGGATGATGTGGAAGTCCGAAAAGCGAGCCACACTTTTTCTGCTGTTAGGCGCGACAACTCCGGTGTTCGGCTTTGCCTACTTCTTTGGCCCCGGCGATATTGAACGTTATTTGGCGTGTTATCCGTTTCTGATTTTGTTGGTTGTCCAGACCATCGAAACCACTCGAGCTTCCGTGTGGATGAAAGCGATTCCTTGCGTTTTTCTGGCAGTGATTGTGGTGGTCAACTTTCAAGCGATGTTTCGCCCCAACCTGACCGAACAGCAGGAAAGAATCGCCGCGCGGCTTGGCGATTTGCCGATGAAGCTGTCCCCAAACAGCGAACTGGTTGCCGTCAACTGGCAAGATGAACTGGTGAATTTTTATCGCAGCTTTCCGTTTCATCCACTAAATCAGCGTGAATCGTATGTTGTCGCTGCGTTGGTCACGCCCGGCGTGGAAGATTCAAAACATTGGCGCGACGAGTTTGCCAAACGCGCCTTGCGAGTCTGGTCCGTCGGCGGCGACATCTGGTTGTCGAATCGCGCGTATGCTCTGCGACCGGAGGCTCACTGGAATTGGGTCGAAGGCGACGATCAATATGTTTCATGGAAAGATTTCCCGGAATTCTGCGCCAATTTGAAAATGGGAGAATCATCCGGGGGAACGGATGGTTTTCAACGGGTGTTGCCCTCAGAGGAAAACAAACAATTTTTACAACACCTTATGGAAGCAAGTATGAAGTCTCAGAAAACCCTGTGAAGTGTTCATGATGAAAGCAGGCCTCTGGCAAATTCTCGGTCAGTGAAATCATTGCAGGGTCGTGCCTCGGAATTGATACTAGAAGTTATCTCATAAATACCTTTGTTGGTTGAAAGCAAAGGCCTTAGCCTGCGCCTAGTCTATTTATGAGATGGGTTCTACTCATTTGAACGTTCATTTCATTCTGATGAATTCGGATCAAGATCAAAGCTCAGCGATCCCGGCATCAGTTTTGAAACACCACTAATTTACGACTAGCCACATTACTTAGGGGGTGTTCACATGTTTCTTAGCCGTCAAGGTGACAATTCGATTGCATTCACGAAAATCTCTTTTGTCATTTTTATTCTGCTCGTTTGCTTTTACGTTGTTATACGATTTTGGCATCTCACCATATACGGATTGTGGCAAGATGAGATTTTCAGCATCTATTTTGCGCGGCTGAGTTGGGGAGAGCTGATTTCCAGTGTTGCTCAAGATATCGTTCATCCCCCGCTATTCTACTTGCTCCTAAAAATCTGGATCAGCAACGGAGGAGAATCTTTGTTTTGGTTGAGATTATTTCCTGCTCTAACAGCTACTATCGCAATCCTCCCTTTTCTTCTTCTTTGCCGTGAATTGAAAATGGTTCTTGCGGAGATCAATACAGCTCTGATGCTCTTAGGGGTGAATAGCTATCTTATCTATTACTCGCAAGAATTGCGGATGTACAGCTTGTTGCTGTTCTTTACTCTTTTTTCGTTATGGGGTTTTGTTAGGTTTATTGACAACAAAGATGACCCCAAAATTCTCTTACCTGTGCTGTTTATAGTAAATTTGTTGCTCATCTATACCCACTATTTTGGCTGGCTGGTGGTTACGACTGAATGTGTCTGTATTATGCTTTGGAGGCGTAAGCAGGCATTCAGCTTTACAGCACATGTTGTTCTCTTAGCTTTCTGTTTTGCTCCTTGGGCTTATATGGTTTTTCGCGCTGCTGAAAAACAAGGGTTGAAAGGGAATCTTGGCTGGCTAGAGCGACCAAATGTGTCCAGTCTTATATGGTACTACGCCATATTACATGGTTCCTTTGATGTACCTAGAACTACTTTTTTAGGCTTTCTTATTTTTGGGTTCCCTTTACTGTTGTTGGCGTGGCAGGTTCTGAAAAGAAAAAATGGATTACACGTAAGAAGCGCTTTGATGCTTGCCTTGTTCTCATTTCTCCCTGTCAGTCTTGCGTTTTTAGCCAGCCAAATACTTCCACAATCCATTTGGGGGGAACGGTATTTAATTATCGCTGCCGCGCCTTATTTAACCTTAGTTGCTGTGGCTGTAAACCGATTGCCTCATCAATGGGGAAGAGCTATTTTTATTTTGCTTGTTACTACTTGGGTGACAGCATCATGCGTATACGCTTTGGGCCGAGATAATAAAAAAGTTGATTGGGAAATGCTGACACGCAAGATGATGCAAGCTGAGTCTGCGCAAGCTAAGAATGTTAAAGTCTATGTATTCGAAGGATGGGTTGCTTATCCTATTAAGTACTATCTGGAATCATCTGGTGGTCAAAGTTTTGAAGTTGATCTAATTAAAGAGGCACGCGACGTAACTGGAACTCACTTTTGGGTCGCGTTTCGCAATACTACCTGGCGGGCAGAAAACTTGCCCCAAGACATCATTAGAAGCGCTGGATGTCAGGTAACGCAAGAAATCCGCGGGCGTGATTGGAATCACAAGGTTACAATTTTCTCTGCTGAGTGTCAGCGATGATAAGTTTGGCCTGGTTTTGTTGCACAACAAATCGAAATGTGAGACTGAGGATACGGTGAAGTGGTAAGCTTTTTTCATCATGGAAAGAAAACCGCTGACCGCATCCGCAACTGGTAAGAGTAAATTGCACGCTCAAACACCAGGGAAGTCTGACAATTGGGCTAGACAAAAACACCCTTGCCGATTGAAGGATGAAAGAAATGAAAGAAGTGACCTTAGCGATGCCGAGATATTGGAAAGCTTCTTGCAGAGCGATTGGGCCAGCATTTATCTGGCCGAAGTCTCCAATCAAGCAAGTCAACAAGTAAATCGTCTGGCTGGGAGCAACGCATGGAATTTGGAACTAACTCACAACATTTTTTTCAGCAGCTTCAAAGAGACTTTCGATACTTTCACCAAGTGTGCCAACTGCAAAATGGAACTGACTCGACAGTTCAAAGGGGTGGAAATTTATCGTTTCGCGCTTGCCCCGTGAGTTGACGAAACAGGAGAAATAAGGAAATGAAACATCTGAAATCGCGACTTCAAATGAAGAAAACCTGTTTGGTGTTGTTTGGCACCGCGTCTATCTTTTTCACTTTGAGTTGGCCGCATAAACAAATGGGACAGTCGGCCAGCCGTCCAACCTCTGCCATCGCAGTTGCTACGCCGGAATTGCCTCGTGTGACGCTAAACAGTGATTTTACGCCTTCCTCCGGAAAAGCCATTGCGGTGAATGCCGGAGCAGATTTCCAAGCAGCGCTCAACCGCGCTTTGCCCGGCGATACCATCACTCTCAAAGCTGGCGTGACATTTACAGGCAACTTTTTTCTGCCAGCAAAAAAAGGCGCCGGCTGGATTGTGATTCGAACATCCACACCCGACGCCGATTTGCCGTCGCCCGGTGTTCGCATTACTCCGCAACAAGCCGGGTTGTTACCAAAAATCATGACGCCGAATTCCGATGCTGCGCTTTCGACCGCGCCAGGCGCTCATCATTACCGATTGGTTGGTCTGGAAATCGGTGTGTTGCCAACTGTGAAAACCAATTATGGCGTCGTGAAGCTGGGCGATGGTTCCAACGCGCAACGTTCGCTGGCGCTTGTTCCGACTGACCTGATCGTAGATCGCTGTTACATTCACGGAAATGAAAAAGGCGATGTGTCGCGCGGAATTGCGTTGAACAGCGCACGAACTGCCATCATTGATTCTTATCTTTCCGAATGTCACGCCGTGGGAATGGACACTCAAGCCATTTGTGGCTGGAACGGTCCCGGTCCGTTCAAGATCGTCAACAATTATCTGGAAGGCGCGGGCGAAAACTTCATGCTCGGCGGAGCCGATCCTTCGATTCCGGGGCTGGTTCCTTCGGACATAGAATTTCGCCGCAACCACGTTTCCAAACCGTTGCGCTGGAAAGTCGGCGATCCGGCCTATGGCGGCATTCACTGGTCAGTCAAAAACTTGCTCGAATTGAAAAACTCCCAGCGAATCCTGATCGAAGCAAATGTGTTTGAGAATACCTGGGGCGATGCTCAGGATGGATTTGCGATGGTCATCAAAAGCGTCAACCAGGATGGCGGCGCTCCGTGGTCAGTGACACAGGACGTGACGATCGTTAACAATCTGATTCAGCATTGCGGTTCTGGCATCAATTTGCTGGGGCGGGATATGAATCAACTCGGAATCCAAATGCAGCGCGTGCTGGTTCGTAACAATCTATGGGATGACATTGACGGCACTCGGTGGCGCGCACAGGGAAAATTTTTGCAGATTAGTGATGTGCCGGATGTGGTGGTAGACCACAATACAGTGCTGCAAACCGGAAACATCATTACCACGTATGGCTCACCGTGCCGAAATCTCGTTTTTACGAACAACATCACCAACCACAATCAATATGGGGTCAAAGGAGATGACGCCGGGAGCGGTAACGGGACTATCGCGCGGTATTTTCCCGGAGCCATGTTTATTCGCAACATCATTGTGGGCGGAAGCAACGGGTCTTACCCGACCGGAAATTGGTTTCCCAGAACATTTGCCGAAGTTGGCGCGCTTGAACGCGATGGCAACCTGAGGTTGACTTTGCTCAAGCCATATCTGGCCAAGGGAACAGACGAAAAAGATATTGGTTGCGATCTGGCAAATTTGGCGAAATCCATCGCCGGAGTCACAGCGGCTTTGCCGGTTGAAGCCCGCAGATAGATAGAGCAAAATACCAAGTAGTAATTTTAAGCCGTCCGCGCGGTGGTCCAACAACCAATTCAGATAAGAAAGGAAACGTCTGTGAAACCGGTTTTCCGCCTGGTCATTTTGTTATGTTTGACGTTGATCGGCGCAATCTATTCATTTCTAGGAGCACGTGCTCAATCTGTTAAGTCGCGTTCACCGGCTAGAACCCCGGAAACCACCACTACAGCGGCATCGTTGCCGGAACTGCCGCGCGTATTTCTCAATACGACTTATGTCGAACCGACGGGACGGACGTTACACGTCGGGCAGGGGAGCGATTTGCAGGCAGCTCTTGATGCTGCTCAGCCGGGCGATGTCATCACCTTGCAACCCGGCGCAACATTCATCGGGAACTTTGAGTTGCCCGCCAGAAGCTCGCAAGCCAATTCCCCCAACGAATGGATCACGATTCGTCCGGCGGTTTCTGACTATTGCCTGCCGCTACCGGAAAACCGGATCTCGCCTGAATACGCCTTTCTGCTGCCGAAAATCATTTCGCCGAATCCCAGGGCAGCAATCAGGACTTTGCCCGGAGCACATCATTATCGGTTGATCGGATTGGAAATCAGTCTGGCCGGCGGAGTGGATTACAACAGCGGATTGGTTTTGCTGGGGGATGGATCAGGAGCGCAAACTACGGTTGAGGCGATTCCACATGATTTGATTCTTGATCGCTGTTACATTCACGGCAATCGAACGAGCAATGTCACGCGTGGTGTGGCGTTGAACAGCGCCCGCAGTGCCGTCATTGATTCGTATATTTCCGAAATTCATGGCATCGGCTTCGACACCCAAGCCATCTGTGGCTGGACTGGACCGGGGCCATTCAAAATCGTCAACAACTATCTGGAAGCGGCTGGAGAGAACGCCATGTTCGGCGGAGCCGATCCAAACATTCCAGGCCAGATCCCATCAGACATCGAATTTCGAGGAAATCACTTTTTCAAACCATTGCGCTGGTGGGTTGGTGCGCCGGATTACGATGGCATTCATTGGTCGGTCAAAAACCTGTTGGAATTGAAAAACGCGCAACGAGTTTTGTTCGAAGGCAATGTCTTTGAAAACAACTGGGGAGATGCGCAGGACGGATACGCGATTATTTTCAAAAGCGTCAACCAGGACGGAACCGCTCCCTGGTCGGTAACGCGCGACGTAACTTTTATCAATAACATCGTGCGAAACAGCGAAAACGGCATCAACCTGTCAGGATTCGATCCGAATCAACCCGGAGACCTGATGCGACGTTTGCTGATCCGAAACAATCTTTGGGAGAATCTGGACGGCACTCCGTTCGGGGGGATTCCCGGCAAATTTTTGCAGATCAGTAATGCTCCTGACGTCATCGTTGACCACAACACTGTGTTGCATTCCGGCCATGTGATTTCGGTTTACGGCAACCCGAGTCCGAATTTTGTCTATACCAACAATTTGAGCGCTCACAACGAATATGGCGTAAAAGGCGATGGAGAAGGTACGGGCAATGCGACGCTCAATGCTTTTTTGCCGAGTGCCGTGTTCACGAAGAATGTTCTGGCAGGCGGGATAAGCTCAGATTATCCACCCAACAATTACTTCCCGCCGAATTTGAATGATGCCAGATTCGTCAATGCTGCGGCTGGCGTATACAGGCTGGCTGCGGACAGTCCTTACAGATTGGCTGGATCGGATGGAAAAGACCTGGGATGCGACTTCGATGTGCTCACCAAGGCAATGCAGAAGAATGTCGTTCTTCAATCATTGCCTCGCACAAACCAGTCACCAAAATTGCTTTGCGGCAGAAGCGGGATCGTCTTTCCACCCGTGGCGCCGCGTTGATTCCTGACCTTGGAAAGCCCTCACTGATGCCCCATTCCGTTGATTCCCCTGTCCGACGAGCGCGCCTGTGGTTGCTGGGTTTTGCGCTTCTCGGCGCTTTGCTGGTTTGGTTATACCCAGATGCTGAACAACAGGACTCAGCGTTTCATTACCTGTTTTCGCGCTGGGCGGCGGCTTATCCTTCCTACTTTGTCAGCGTATGGGCGCGTCCCCTGTTCACGCTGATTTATTTTTTCCCTTCGCAATTTGGATATCCGGTGGCCAAGCTCATGACGGTTGGCGTCAGTTTGGCGACGGCCTGGCAGAGCTTTCGGTTGGCAGAACAGGTCAAGCTGCAACGAGCCGAACTGGTCATTCCGCTGCTGTTTTTCCAGCCCGCGTTTTTTGCCCTCAGTTCGGAAGTCATGACGGAAATGCTGTTTGCATTGCTGTTCGTGATTGCGCTGAGGTTGCATCTGACCAAACGCATTATTGCCGGAATGCTCGTTGCCTCCTTGCTGATTTTGGTCAGGCCGGAAGGGTTTTTCATCGGGGTGCTCTGGGGAGTTTGGATTTTGGATTTCGGTTTTTGGATTAAGCGGGCAAAAGATAAAAACAAACCGGAACGGAAACTCCCAATCCTCCTTCTTCAATGTTTATTGCTGGCCAGCGGAATGGTCGTTTGGTGGTTGGCTGCGCTGGCTCTCACCGGGGACAAGCTGTGGATTGTTCACAACTGGCCGCCTGACTGGCAGGTTGACGGGAAAGCCAACGGCACAGGGCCAATTTGGTGGTATACGGCGCTGCTTCCACTGATCGTGGGGATTCCGCTGTTTGTGCCCTTTCTGATCGGGTTGTGGAAATTGTTGCGCCGCCGGGAACTGGCCTTTGCCACGTCTTCTTTTTTGACCTTGTTTGTTCTGCATTCCCTGATGTTTGCGCGTGGATGGTTCGGCTCGGCGGGGTATGCTCGTTATTTCGTTTGCATTGCTCCAGTGACGGCGTTGATCGCACTGGTTGGATGGAACGAACTGGCAGCCAATCGTCCCCGGCGTTTGGTGGGAGTAGGTGCTTTGGCCTTAGCGGCGTTGACGTGTTTTGTATACGTGGACAGCATTCGGTTCAGCCGTGATGCTTTTGCGATTCAGGAAATGTGCGATTGGCTTAGCGGGAATACTTCGTTGCTTGACCGAAGCTCCGCCGACTATCACAAGCGGCTGATTACCAGTCAGGCCTACGCGCGAATTTTGCTGGATCGAGACCCGTTGGAAAATCTGGCGTTTACGGCTGATCGGCAACACAATCTGGAATTGATCCGGCAATCGCCCGAAGGCACCTTGGTTTTTTGGGAAGCAGAAACCGGGCCAAAATGGTATCGGTTGCAGGCAGAAGATTTTCAGGCGGCAGGGTACGAATTGTTGAAATCGCAGGAGTTCAGGTTACACGGATATTTTGTCCGGTTGCCGTGGGGGCGTTGGGGAGGTTGGCGCAAGCAACGAATGTACTGGTTGTACAAACGACCGCATCTTGATCCGTGACCAGCATCCATTTACCGAAAGAAATTTCTCGAAATTCCCCCGATCAACCAACCCGAATGCCGGTTGATTGCAACAAAGGCTGCGGGCGTAAGAGATTGACCTGACCAGAATTAAAACCATTGCCAGTCTGTCAATCGTTTGTGTAAGATTCACCGGCCACAATCAATAGGCATCGAAAGTTGTGGCGAACATTAAGTAGTTGATTCACTTCAAATCAACTCCTCACAATACAAATTCAACTGAATTTTGTTTTTCCGAGTTTAGAGAATGATTCTGCTCGGTTGTTACCAACGCTCTCTCGCCCCGATTGACCGACCTCGAATCATTGGTCGGTTCATAGCAAATTGAAAAAGATTCAATGACCATCAGGCCGGTGCGGCAGATTGTTTTATCTTGCGAACCTGAGATTCAGTCCAAGATGTTAGTTGCCGATCAGTTGTTGTGACAATGACGCCTCTTTTTCGGCGGCGACTTCAAACTGTAAACGCAGCACTTTTTACCCTGGAAGGACTATTTATGATCCAGAACACTTTTCGACGCTTTATCAACCTCACAATTGTAGTTTGCGCCTTGGCAATGCTGAGCACAGTCGCGTTTGCTCAATACCCGATTGGCCAAAGCAGCTTTGGCGATCTGAAACCCGGAAGCGTGCTGTTTTACAGCCGCTATTCCAGCAATCCTGCCAACCCGTCCATGGGGGACACGCAAATCAACATCACCAACGTCAACCAGAACGCCGCCGCAAGCGTGCATTTGTTCATGGTGGACGGCGCAACCTGTTCGATTGCCGATTCATTTGTTGGGTTGACGCCCAACCAAACAGCCAGCTTTTTGGTCAGCGATTATGATCCGGGCATCAGCGGTTACATTGTCGCTGTGGCAGTCGGCCCCGGCGGCCCAACGCAGTTCAATCATTTGATCGGATCGGAATTCATCCGCGAAACCAATGGTATTTCCGCTTATTTGCAAGCGATGACCGTTGCCAAACGTTCCGCCGGAGATGTCGTGCCGGATGGCAGCGGCCAAACGGTGTTGAATTTCAACGGGGTGGATTACGAACAGCTTCCGAGTTCGATTGCGGTGGCAACTTTCAACAGCCAGACCGTGGATTCCAACATGCTGTCCATCTTTAGCCCTTCAACCAACCTGATGATTGGCGGTGTGGTTTCGACCAGCGTGTTTACCTTGCTGTACAACGATGCTGAGGTTTCCTTGTCCAGCAGCTTTACGGTCAACTGTTATTTGTACAATTCGTTCGTCGCTTTGTTTAACCGTGGCGGCGGCATCAACCGTCACGTTCCTTCCGGTCGAACGGGTTGGATTCGTATGACGGCTTCCGGTCGCCCAATCATGGGATCGGTGCTTGGCAAAGGCCCTGTGTTCACTGGCGGACACAACCTGCACGCACTTGCACTGCTGGGGTCTTATTCGATTATCGTTCCTTCGTTCTAACGACAAGGCACAATCATCATCTGCAAATGCGGGGTGAAGAGCTTCGGCTTTTCATCCCGCGTTTTTTTGGTTTTGAGTCTCCTCGGCGTTTGGGACAAGATGGGGCTGCCTGATACTCTTGGCCGCAGAGGAAATCCTATGAACTTCATCTTTAATCTGGCTTACCGCGAAATGCGTGCTTCGTGGCATCGGCTGTTATTTTTCTTCATCTGCATTGCCATTGGTGTTGGGTCAATTGTGGCGCTGCGTTCACTGGTACAAAACCTGAAGACGGCGCTGGTCGGCGACGCACGATCCTTGATGACGGCGGATGTTCAGGTGTCCGCCAACAATCCCTGGAACGAAGAAACCAAAGCCGCACTGGAACGCGCTTATGCTTCGTCGCTGGTTGAAGCGCACATTGATGTGCTGGAAACGGCGACGATGGCGCGTTCCGGCGAAGATTGGCTGGGAACGCCGAAGATGGTCGAACTGAAAGCCATTCAGCAAGGGTTTCCCTTTTACGGGGAAATGATTCTGGCCGACGGACAAAAATTTTCCTATGACTTGTTGAAAGAACGGGGAGCATTGGTGAAACAGAATTTGCTGACGGCGTTGGGGCTGAAGGTCGGCGAAACGCTGAAGGTCGGCAATCTGGAATTCACCATTCGCGGAGTGATCGAACAGGAACCGGGCAATTCGATGAATGCCTTCAGCATCGGCCCACGGGTGATGATCACGTATGAAGACGCAGTCGCTGCCGGGTTGACGACATTCGGCAGTCGAGCGCGCCACCGCGTGTTGTTCAAAACCAAAGAAGGCGCAATGGACACGCTGGTCACTCAGTTGCGCAATGACATCAAATCTCAGTCCGGCGTGGTTGTCCGTTCGTTTCGCTTTTCGCAGGACAGGCTGACCGAATCGTTGAATCAAGTGGAAGATTATCTGAGCCTGATTGGGCTGGTGATTTTAGTCCTGGGCGGCATCGGCATTTCCAGCGTGACGCGCGTCTTCGTTCAGCAAAAAATGAAGACGATTGCGATTCTGAAAACATTGGGCGGACGCAACGCACGCGTGCTGGGCGCGTATCTGGTTCAAGTCATGGCGCTCGGCGTGGTTGGCAGTTTGTTCGGATTGTTGCTGGCGCAACTGCTGGCCTGGATTTTGCCAAAGTATTTTGTTGGGATTTTGCCAACCAACGTTGAAATCCGGCTAACGTGGCAAGCTGCTCTGCAAGGATTGAGCATTGGTTTGCTGGTGTCGTTGCTGTTTTCGCTGCTGCCGCTGCTGCAAATCCGGCAGATCAAACCGATTCTGGTGTTGCGAAGCTCGGAAGTTCCCAGCGGACGAAAATTCGACCTGTTGAAAATTGTCGTTAGCATTTTTGTCGTGCTGGGATTGCTGGCGATTTCAAGCTGGCAAGCCGGTTCGTTCAAGATTGGTGGCATTTTTTTGATCGCGTTGGCGGTAATGACACTGGTATTGAATTTGACGGCGACCGGATTGATGAAATTCGTGCGCGGGTTTCGCCGCATTCCTTCGTTTACCGTGCGGCAAGGCATCAACAGCCTGTATCGTCCGGGCAATCAAACGCGAATCATTTTAATGGCGGTCGGTTTGGGAGTGTTTTTTGTGGTGGGCGTGCGGTCGTTGCAACTCAATCTTCGGCAGGAACTCGGCGTTGATCTGGAAAATTTCAAAGCTGACATGTATCTGATAGACATCCAGCGCGATCAGCGACCGGTTGTCGAAGAAGCCATCGCCAAATTCACTGGCGAAAAGCCTGAAATCATTCCCACGATTCGCGCTCGCATTGCGGCGATCAACGGCAGCGAAGTGAATCTGGATAGTTCGCGTTCCAACGAAAATCGGCGGGAAAATCGCGGCCAAAATGCCGGTATGCTGGGCCGCGAATACGTGCTGACGTATCGCGCCAAGTTGGACGACAACGAAAAAATCATCGCCGGGAAATTCTGGACGCCGGAATCATCGCCCGAACCGGAAGTTTCCATCGAAGAATTGATGAATGAAGAACTCGGATTGAAGGTTGGCGATGTCATGACCTTTGATGTGCTCGGGCGAAAAATCGCGGCGCGCGTCACCAGCATTCGCCGCGTGGATTGGCGCAACGCGCGAACGGGGTTTCTGGTCGTGTTTCGTCCGGGAGCTTTGGACGACGCTCCGGCGATGTACATCACTGCGATCAAAGGCCCGGCAGAAACCGCCGCGCGCGCCCAGTTGCAACGCGAACTGGTGGACAAAGCGCCGAACATTTCCGTGGTGGATGTTCGCGACATCATCGAAATCGCTCGCGGCATTGTGCAAAAAGTGTCGCTGGCGGTTTCCTTTGTCGGCGGTTTTGTTTTCCTGAGCGGCTTGCTGATTCTGATCGGTTCGATTGCGATGACGAAATTCCATCGCTTGTATGAATCGGCGATTCTGAAAACACTTGGCGCGAAAAAGAAACTGATCATCTGGACGTTGCTGGTCGAATACGGCGTGCTGGGCTTGTTGGCCGGATTGATCGGCTCGGCGGCGGCAATTGGGCTGACGTGGGCGATTGCCGAACAGGCATTGAAAATCAATTGGCGCTTCATTCCGTCGGTTAATCTGATAGGAGTTGTCGCCACGCTGGTGGTGGTCATTCTGGTTGGCGTCATTTCCAGCTGGGACGTGATGATCAAAAAGCCGCTGGGGATTTTGCGAAATGAATAGAGAGTTGACGCTGCAATTGCTTGAACGACATCAGCCTGCCGATGCGCACGAAGCAAAGATGCTGGACGACATCAAAGCCTTTGTGCGCCGATACGATAACTTTCATTCGCGCCGGCAACTGGCTGGACATCTGACCGGTTCGGCGTGGGTTGTCAGCGAAGACCGCACGCACGCCTTGTTGACCTATCACGGCAAATTCGATTGCTGGGTGCAGCTTGGCGGCCACGTCGAAGATGATGCAGATATGCTCCGCGCCGCCTGGCGCGAAGCCTGCGAAGAATCCGGTTTGGAAAATGTGACACCGCTGTCCGATCAAATCTTTGACGTGGATGTTCACGCGATTCCCGCCAACCCCAAAGAACCAGCGCATTTTCATTACGACATTCGGTTTTTGTTTTCCGCAGATCGCACTGTGCCGCTTGTTGTCAGCAGCGAATCCAAAGACCTGGCCTGGGTGGAAATCGAAAAGATCGCTGAACTGACTTCCGAAGAATCCGTTTTGCGAATGGTTCGTAAGACTGTCAGTCAAAGAATCGTCCAACTCGGAAACTGAAAAGAGATTACGGAACAAACGGAAATAACGGAATAAACTGAACCTCCAATCAAGTCATATCCTTTCCGTCTTTTCAGGCGTTTCCGTTTGTTCCGTAATCTCTACCAAAGTCTTCTTGCGCGCTTGCTTTGTTCTATCAACTCTCTACAATCCGATTCTCGCACGTAACTCCAAAAAACAACTTCTGAACATTCACAGCATGACTTTTGAAACCTGGTTCCAATCCATTCACGCGGACATTTCTGTCCAATCCGCAAACGCAGTTTTGAAACTTACCGAAGAAGGCGGCACGATTCCGTTCATCGCCCGGTACCGCAAAGAGCAAACCGGAAATCTGGACGAAGTCGCCATTGCCAACGTCATTGACGCCAAAGAGCGTTGGGACGAAATCATCAAACGCCAGGCCTTCATCCTGGAAGAGATCGAACGGCAAGGAAAACTGACCGACGAATTGAAGGAAAAGATTCTGGCGGCATTCAATTTGGACACGCTGGAAGATTTGTATCTGCCATACAAACAAAAGCGCAAAACCAAAGCGACCGTGGCCAAAGAAGCCGGTCTGGAACCGCTGGCCAACTGGATTTGGGACATCGCACACGCCACGGCTGTGCCGGAACCCGGCCAAACGCTGGAAGCCTTTGCGCTGGCGTTTTACAACGCTGAAAAGAATATCAACGATGCCGCAGCAGCCATCAGCGGCGCACAGGATATTTTGACTGAACGATTGGCCGAAACGCCGGAACTGCGCGAACACACCCGCAAAACGGTTTTTGAACGCGGCGTTGGCAAAACTGTCAAAGCCGAAAAAGCCAAACCCGCCAGCAAATTTGAACGCTATTTTGATTATTTCGAACCGATTCAGTCGCTGATGAAACCCGAAGCGTCGCACCGGTATCTGGCAATGCGGCGCGGTTGGATGGAAGAAGAACTGACGTTGACCATCGGCGCCGGGCCGGAAGACCCGGACTTTGATTTGATCTTGCAGGGAGCCTTTGACGCAGAAGCCTGCCCAGCTACGGTGGAATGCGAACAGCCAATCAAAGATGTATTGCAGAAAGCGTCGCGAATGGCGCTGAAGGCTTATGTGTTGCCGAGCATTGAAACCGAAGTTCATCGTTCGTTGAAAGATGTTGCCGACGAAGCCGCGATCAAGGTCTTTGCCGAAAATGTTCGCAAGCTGCTGCTGTCCGCGCCGTTTGGCGCGAAAGCCGTGCTGGGCATTGATCCTGGCATTCGCACTGGTTGCAAGTTGGCCGTGGTGGATGATTCCGGCAAGTACGTCGCCAGCGATGTCATTCATCTGCAATCACAACACGAACAGGAACGCGCGAAAAAGCTCTTGGCTGAAGTGGTCAAAAACGCCAACATTCGCGCCATCGCCGTTGGCAACGGAACTGCCGGACGTGAAACCGAAAGTTTTGTTCGCGAAGCTTTGAAAGAAGCCGAATTGACGACGCCTGTCGTGATGGTCAACGAATCCGGCGCAAGCATTTACTCCGCCAGCGATGTCGCCCGCGAAGAATTTCCCGATCTGGATTTGACTGTGCGCGGCGCGATTTCCATCGCGCGCCGATTGCAAGACCCGCTGGCTGAACTTGTGAAAGTTGATCCGAAGAGCATCGGCGTCGGCCAATATCAACACGACGTGAATCAGCCTGCGCTGAAAAAATCTCTGGATTTGGTGGTGGATGTTTGCGTGAACTCGGTTGGCGTGAATTTGAACACGGCGTCATCGCATTTGCTGGCGCGGGTTTCCGGCATTGGCCCTTCGATGGCGAAGAAAATTGTCGAACATCGCGGAACCAAAGGGTTGTTTGAATCGCGGCAACAGTTGCTGGAAATTCCTCGCTTCAGCGCGAAGGTGTTTGAACAGGCCGCCGGATTTTTGCGCATTCCGAATTCTGCGCATCCGCTCGACAACACAGGCGTTCACCCGGAACGATATACGGCTTTGGAACAACTGGCCGCGCGTTTGGGCAAAGGCGTTGGCGAATTGACCGGTTCCGGCGTCGGGCTGGTCAAACAGGCCGAAGACCTGAAAGCAGAAGTCGGCGAATTCACGTTTGCCGACATCATCGCCGAATTGGAAAAGCCCGGACGCGATCCGCGCGAAGAGTTTTCGGCGTTCGCATTTCGCGAAGACGTTCATCAGGTCAGCGATTTGAAACCGGGAATGACTTGTCCCGGCATTGTCACCAACGTGACGAACTTCGGCGCGTTCGTGGACATCGGCGTGCATCAGGACGGTCTGGTTCACATTTCGCAACTGAGCAACAAATTCGTCAAAGACCCGCGAGAAATCGTTAATCCGGGCGACCGCGTGACGGTGCGCGTGCTGGAAGTGAACCTGGAGAAAAATCAGATTGCCTTGACGATGAAAAGCGATGCGGAAACTTCGCGCCAGATGCCGCGCGACAGTCGCGCCGAAAATTCCGAACGCCGGTTTGATCGTCGCCCAAATCAAAACCGGGATCGCCGTGACAACAAACAAGACAACCGGCAAGATCGCAAACCGCAACGCCCGGAAAAACCGAGCTTCAACAATCCATTCGCAGAGCAGTTGGCGAAGTTCAAAAAATAGATGCCTCGCTGCACTTTTGCCCGCTTTCCCGAAATGCTTCGCTGAGTATTTGCAAGCGCTTCGCTTTTTCGAATCGCTCTTCGATTGTCAGCTTCAAGTTCTCTTCGAGCACTGTTGGGTCAATGCATTGCTTGAAAAACTCGACCACCGGATCGGGTTCAAACGGAAAAGATTTTGTTTGTTCATCCATAATCACATTTTCTTTCTCGCCGAATAAATTAGGCAAGAGTCTTCTTTCGGAGAAACGATGATGACCCAAAGACTCACTCGACGCGAAGTCTTGAAAAATAGCGCGACGGCTGCGGCTGGCGCGCTGTTTTGTTTGAACGGAACAGAAACATTGGCGGAAGCAGTTTTTCCGCAAACTGCCACGCAAACGCCACGCGATTTCCGTTACGGTCATTTGTTGCAGGAGTATTTCGTTGCGCGCAGTCGCGAGATGATGGCCAAGCGTGCAAAGCTTCGCGCAGCCATCAAAACTCCGGCACAGGTGTTGAAGCTGCGCGACGAAGTGCGGCAAAAGCTCCGCGCTTGTTTCGGCGTGTTGCCCGAACGCACGCCGCTCAACGCGCGCATCACCGGCAAAGTTGAACGCGACGCTTACACCATCGAAAAACTGATTTACGAAAGCCGCCCGAACTATCCGGTCACGGCCAATCTCTACCTGCCCAAAAACAAAAGCGGCAAGCTGCCTGCCGTGCTGGGCGCTTGTGGCCACACGCGCAACGGCAAAGCCGAACCGAAGTATCAGGAATTCGCGCGCAATCTGGCGCGGCAAGGTTACGTGGTGTTGATATTCGATCCGCCTGCGCAAGGCGAACGCTTTGAATATGCAGACAAACCCGGCGAACCGGCCGTGCAGTGGGGCGTACATTCGCACATTGTCGCGGGCAATCAGATGAATCTGCTGGGGCGGAACTTCGCGCTGTGGGAAGCCTGGGATGGTATTCGCGGGCTGGATTATTTGTTGTCGCGCCCTGAAGTGGATCCGAAGCGCGTTGGACTAACGGGCAATTCCGGCGGAGGCACGCAAACCACTTGGCTGAATGTGCTGGATGACCGCTTCACGATGGTGGCGCCGAACTGTTTTGCCACGCGCTATCTGAACAATCTGGAAAACGAAGAAGCGCAGGACGCAGAGCAGATTGTCCCCGGAATGCTGGCTGCCGGATGTGACATGGCCGATTTTTACATCGCGCAGTTGCCGCGCCCTGTGCATTTCGGTGGCGAGCAAAACGACTTTTTCGATGTACGCGGCGTGCGCGCGGTTTACGAAGAAGTGAAGCGGCTGTATGCCATTGTCGGCAAAGGCGAGGATGTGGAGCTTTATGTCGGACCGGAAACGCACGGTTACAACAAAGGCGCGCGCGAAGCGATGTACAGGTTTTTCAATCGGCACGCGGGCGTTACGGCTGAAACCGCCGAACCGAATGTGCCGCCGGAAACAGACGAAACCTTGCAAGTGACTGCCACCGGCGAAATCGCTCCGCTCAATCCCAAACGAACGTTCGATTTCACAAACGAAGACGCTCGGCAGCTAGCCGGCAAACGTTCGCGGCTTTCCGGCAAAGCCTTGAGCGATGAACTGACGAAACTGTTGGCGCTACCTGCTCGAACCGCTGCGCCGAACTATCGAATTGTGCGCGACCGCCGCATCAGCGCGACACTGCGCGAATACGGCTACTTGATCGAAACTGAACAGCACAAAGGCGCGAACGTCTTTGCGATGTTACACGTGATTCCGAAACCTGGGCCGCAGTATTTTTTTCCGAACAACAAAACAGCGACGCTCTACGTGCCGCATTTGTCTTCGCTGGAAGAAATCGTCGCGGGCAAAGCGCCGACCGTGGCCGATGGCGAACCGCTGTTGGCGCTGGACGTGCGCGGCATTGGCGAAATGACCGCGCGATTGCACAAAGAAACAACCGACGATTTCTTTTTGCCATACGGCACGGATTACTTTTATTCGACGCTGGCGATGATGTGGAACGAAACGTATTGCGGTCGCCGCGTTCACGACCTGCTCTCGACGCTGGATTTGTTTGCGGCAAACGGCTGCCAGGAA
>JAEUQP010000194.1 GCA_016789645.1 Acidobacteriota bacterium
ACGCCTTTGATCAGACCGTCAGCCATGCCGAAATCCGGATGGTGACACGACGCGCACGAAGTCGTTTTGTCGTTCGATAAAATCGGGTCGAAAAACAGTTGATAGCCGAGTTCGACTTTGGACGCTTCGCCCAAATTGTTGCGCGGTTCTACCGGCGCAGCGATTTGTTGCACGTTTTCCGAAGCCAGCACCGCGCGCGCCAATCGCAACCACGCGGCGCGATCTTCGGGCGGCGTGGTTTTGGCCAGGCCGATGACTTGATCCGTCGTCAACTCGGCTGGCGTCGTTCCAAAGTATCGGTACGCCTGGATTCCGCCCGCAACCAGGACGATCAACAAACTGACGACAACCAGTTTCAGAACTTTCGCCTGACTTTGTGTCGCATTGAGAACTTCTATCGAAGATTTTGGTGTACTCATAGCTTTAGCGTGTCGGCGGGGCAAATTGTTGAAAGGGTGAGCGGGGCTTCAAATCACTTCGGATAATAGCCGAAACGTGTGGTGGCGCGGTAGCCTTGCGTTTTGACTTTCACGCGAACGGAGCGATAGCTGCCATCGCGCGTCGGATTGGTCGGCGTATAAAAGATCAAATACTGGCTCCGCAATTCGTCGGCAACTTGTTGGTAAGCGTCAGACAGGTCGTCAAAACTTTCAGGCAAAAAGATTCTGCCGCCGGTTTCTTCGGCAATGCGCAGCAGAAAACGTTCGCTCGATTCCAGTTCCGCCAGCGCCAGCTTCAACCCGTCAATCCGCAGTTGATTGGAGGCGCCAGAAGAGGAGTTTCGCAAATAAAAGTCCAGCTTTTCGCGGTCGGCTCGGCCTTGAATTCGAGTTTTGCTGACCACGTAAACCGAAGTTTCCTCTTCCACCAGCGTGCGAAATGCCCGTTCGGAAGTCGTCGAACCACGCCCGCTATCTATCCCGTCGGTCAACACAATGACGGCTTTGCGTCCTGCGACTCGGCTCAACTGCTCTTTGGCAGCCAGATACAGTGCATCGTTGAACTTGGTGAACATCCCGGTGCCCAATCGGTTCAACGCCCGTTTCAGGGTGTTGCGATTGCTGGTCCAATCCTGAACCAGTTCGACAATATCGTCGAAACGGATCAAACAGATTTTGTCTTCCGGATCGAGTTGGTTGATGAAATTGAGCGCGGCGGCTTTGAAATCTTCCAGTTCGCGCGTGACGCTGCTGCTGGTGTCAATCAACAGCACTACGTGAACCGGCATGCGTTTGAGCGCGAAGGATGAAATGGGTTGAGGAATGCCGTCTTCGAACACTTCAAAATCTTCGGCTTTCAAACTGGCGGCAAACTGGCCTCTGGAATCACGCACGGTCACGGGCAGCAAGACTTCGGACGTATAAATGGCAATCGTGTCGCCGGGATTTTCCTTGCTTTCTTTCGTTGCCGGTTTCTGCGTCTTGTCTTGTTCACGTTTGGGTGTTTGCGCCAAGGCGAACGTTGTCAGACTCACCCACAGGATCAACAAACCGCAGGAAACTGCAAACCGGAAACTGGAAACTGCTCTTTTCACTTCGATTCATCCATCGCCGTTTTCATTGCCGACAAGACGCGTTCCGAGACTCGATTCTTTTTCAAATCCTCGACGGCTTTGGGCGACAAATCGAAATCCACCTGTGAAGTTTCAATCTTGCGAATGATCGTGCCTTCGGAAAATCCGGCTTGCACCATTTCCAGCACGCCCTGATTGCTCAACCTGGGCGCGCGCTCCAGCTTCGGAGTTGAACTGGCTTCGCCGGGCGGGCGAATAATCCTGACCGAAGCCGATCCCATCAATTCGGTGGCATCTTCGCGTTCGCCGTTCGGGCCCACCCCGCGCGAACGCGCTTTGCTTTTGCTGCCGGATTGCGAGCCGAAAATCATGGCTTCGTTTTCTTTCTGGCGAGCTTCTTTTTCGCTGGGCAATTCCTTGAAAATCTGCGAGCCGTTGAAAAATGCGTCGTCGTCTTTG
>JAEUQP010000215.1 GCA_016789645.1 Acidobacteriota bacterium
TCGCCCGGCGTCCGTAGTTTTCCAGACGCCGCCGTTGTTGACGCCGATGAAAAACACGTTCGGCTGATCGGGAATGCCGACCGCTCCGACGGTTCGACCGCCGCGAAACGGCCCGATGTTGCGCCAGCGCAGGCTTTGATAAAACAATTGATTGAATTGCTGAGCGTCGGCGTCTGAATCCACAAACGGCAACGTTACAGCCAGAATCAGACACAACAACAAAAGACGGCGAAGACAAATCACGGCTTAACCTCCGAAATGGGTTTGGATTGTTTGAGAAGAAAAGACTGCTTGAAACCGCAGCGGATTTTACACGCAAGCAAGCAATGGCGGGAATCAAGAGGAGCTTGGCCAAAAAGAAAAACCGCGAATTGAGAAAGAAGATTTCTCAATTCGCGGTTTTTGTTCAAAGCGAGTTGGGCTTAGTAACCGCCGCGATCTCCACCGCGACCGCCACCGCCGTAACCGCCGCGATCTCCGCCGCGACCGCCGCCGCGACCACCGCCGCCGCCACGACCACCGCCGAAACCACCGCCACGACCGCCGCCGCGACCACCGCCGCCGCCGCCAAAGCCGCCACCGCCGCCGAAGCCACCGCTACGCGGCGGACGGCTTTCACGCGGGCGCGCTTCGTTGACAGTCAACGCACGGCCATCGAGTTCACGGCCATGGAAATTTTGGATCGCAGCATCCGCCGCTTCTTGAGTTTCCATTTCGACGAACGCAAAACCGCGCGAACGTCCCGTGTCACGATCTGTCACGATGCTGGTGGATTCGACTGTTCCGACCTGAGCAAAGATTTCTTCCAAATCCTGCTCGGTCACAGTGAAAGGCAGGTTACCAACGTACAAACGAACTGACATAAATAATCCTCTATGGTACTGGGGAAGCAGGCACACTGGCGGGCGGAAACGGTCTCCGGCTAACGCAATCGTGACTGAGCGAATAAAAGAACCAACAGACGACGAACTGAGCTGCTTCTGAAATTGCAAACTACCAACTCTCTAACTACCGACTGCGCAAACCGGAACTGCTGCGGAGACGCATTCACCGTTGATGCTAGTGAGCAGGCGCGACTGGAAATCTGATCTCGCTCATAACTAAACAAACACTTTGCCAAAAACTTCTCAAAAGCTTTCACAGCGTGCCGTCAATCTTGAGAGTGGGATATTTCCATCGCGCGCATCTTACTCGGCTTCGTGACAGAATGGCAAAGGCTTTTTTCTGAGGAAATCACCTGCCAGCCGGACTGCGGCTAGCCTTTGGGGATTGAAGTTCAGGCGTCAGAGCCGGTTTTCAGGATTAATAATTCAGCTTACTGATAAAAGGCATTGATGTAATTGGTTCGCAGAAACAGCCAGGTGGAAAAGGCGTTGATGGTGACAGACAACAAAAACAGCAGGATTTCGAGCGGGGTGACTTTCTTTGGCGAATTTTGCGACAAAATCACCAGCATCCACGGCAGCAAGACCATCGCGTACCGATACGAAATCTGCCAGCCTCCGGGGTTTCCGTGTAGCCATAACACCAGGGTCAACACTGCGATTGCGCCCCAGGCCAGCCAGATCAATTTTGCATCGGTTGTTCCGTGCCGAAACAGAAGGACAAGAAACGGGCAGCTCAGCAAAATCGAACCGCCGAATCCCGTCGGCACCAGATGAGGAAACTCCGGCACACGATTCCAGGTTTCCAGCAGCATGGCTTGAATGTTTCCCTTGATCGCATAAATCGAAAAGATGCCGTGTTGGTACCAAGGCTCTTCGAGCACGCCAGGGATTCGCGCATATCCAAAATCGAATGGGGAACCGAACCGCGCGTAGTTGTACAGCAGCGTTGCCACTCCCAGAGCCATTGGCGCAGCGACAAACCGGTCAGCGATATTCAGCAAACTGGGCGGCGTTTCCTGTTTTTCCTGACAAGTTTTGTAAAGCAGATAAAAGATCACCGGAGCCAATAGCAGAATTTCCGTTCGGTTGCCGAAGGCCAACGCAAAAAAGAAGCCAGCCCAAAACGGATAGGGGTTGACCAGTGTGAAATAAAGCGCCGCCAGTTGTGCCGTGACGGCGACGCCCAGCGCGATGTGCCAAGCTCCGGCAAAAGCAAGGTTCGGCCACATCCAGGTTGCCAGAGCAGGGAATAAGGCCAGCAAACTCCGTCGCCAGGGATTGTCGCTGTAATGGGACGTCAGCAGAAATCCAAGCAATGTGGTCAGCGCCGCCAGCAATGCCGCCAGAAACGTTCCGGGAAACTCTTTGATCAAATGCAATTTTTGCAAAACGGCCAGCGGCATCATCGTTAACACGCTGCCCAGCGGAAACGCCGAATAATATTTGCCATCGTGCGGAATCATTTCATTCAGCCAATCCGGCGGCTGCGTTTCCAATCCCAATTTGCCATCCAGCATCACGCTGGCGATGCGAAGCGTGTAATCGTAATACGCTCCGGGTTGCGGATTGGAAACGTAATAAACAGCGAACACGAACAGCGATAACGCACCGGCAAGAATTATTGACTGGCGGCTGGTTGTGCGAGCTTCTTCAGTCATTGGGGAGTTGGGCGTCGAGGCTGGAACCGTTTTGATTCGGTTCGACGATGATTTCGGCAGGAGTGGGTGGAACGGCGGAAACTTCCTTCACTCGTTCGATCAGTTCATCCATATTGTCGAGCGCAATGGCAGCGGCGGCTTGATGGGCGCTTTTGATCGTCGTTCCTTCGCCCGTCGCCAGACAGAGCCCGTTGACGCGCAATTCAATCTGGAAAATGCGATTGTGATCCGGCCCCAGACTTTCGATGATGGCGTAATGCGGCGTTGGCAGTCCGTGCGATTGCAATCGTTCCTGCAACGCAGTTTTGTAATCGGTTTTGGTCAGATTGGTCGGGTCAATTTCGCTTAAGGTGGCGGCAAATTCGCGCCGGACGAATTCTTTGGCGGCTTCGACTCCGCGATCCAGGTAAATGGCTGCGATCACTGCTTCGTAAGCGTCCACCTGAAGCGCGGATTTCTTTCTGCCGCCGGTTTTTTCTTCGCCGCGATTGAGCAGCAAATAATCGCCGAGTTGCAACAGCACAGCCTGTTTTTGTAGGTTGACGGCGCTGACCATGTAGGCGCGCATTTTGGACAACGTGCCTTCGCTGAGGTTCGGATACATCTCCAGTAGCCAGGAACTGACCAGAAATTCCAACACTGCATCGCCCAAAAATTCCAGAGCTTCGTTGTGAGGTGGACGAGGATCGGGCTGTTCGTTGGCAAACGAGCGGTGCGTCAACGCTCGCCGCAGCAACGAACGATCACGAAAGTAATACCTGATCTTGTCTTCCAGCCGATTCAGGTTCTCCTCGAATATGTCCAGATCACTCACGTTATCAGTAGGCTATCAGTGTCAACGTTACGACTCGTAACAGTGACAAAAGCCAGCACTCATTGAAGTGAGGCTGGCTTTTGTTGTTGTGAATTTTCGAACTGTTTAAACCGCGATTACCGTTTGCGTTTCTTCGGCGCAGCCTTCGGAGCGGCTTTGCCTTTGGTGGTAGTGGTTTTGCCACCGCCATTGGCTGCGGCTTTGCCACCCCCTCCGGGAGCGCCTCCGCCCCCGCTGGAAAGTTTGATGCTTCCAGCAGTCGGGCTGGTCGGACCTTGCAGCGAAACCGGATCGTTTTCTTCCACCTTGACCGGGATTGCCGGGCTGGCGACTGTTGGATCAGCGCTGAAAGACTTCACGAATTCAGCCGATTTTTCCGGCGCTTTCGTACGGTAATTCCAATAAGCGTCAAGATAACCTTTGGCGGCGTCGTACAGCGATTTGGTTTCGGGCTTGGTCGCCGTGGCCATCACGCGAGCGTAATCCGGAATCAATTTGCTATCCATCACTTCGTTGACCTTCTTGAGCAATTCTTTTCCGGGGTCTCCGTTTTTTTGCTCATCCGTCAACTTGTCGTATTCGGCGCGCAACGACTGATACTCTTCCAGATAAATTCCGACCCGCAGCCAGTAGTTGTTCGGGTCTTTCCAACCGGCGCCGTCTTTGTTTTTGACCATTGTGGATTTGGTCAGGTATTCGGCGGCCTGGGCTTTGTCGCCTTTGGTTTCGATCAAGCGGAAACCGAGGAACTGATTGATTTGCGCTTGGACGATCTCACGCAGGTTGTTCCAGTCTTCCTGTTTCCAGCCTTCGGCAGGAGTGGAGGATTCAAAGAGTTTGAGGGCGTCTTCGCCGTACCCTTTGACCTTGTCGAGATTCTTGTAAATCGCCCCGATGCTGCCATGGGCGCCAGCGAGTGCCATTTGTCCAACGACAAAATGATTGCCTGGGACGACTTTCAGAAACTCTTCGCCAGCCGCAAATAATTGATCAAGTTTGTTTCCATCAGGAGCAGCATAATAAGCTTGCAGCGCTGCTTGGAATTTTTCGTTTACCTTCTTGAGCAATACATTGGTTTCGTAATTGGTAACGATTTTTTGCGCATTAGGAGCGTATTGGCTCTTGGGGTAAGTCGCCAGCATTTCTTTAGATTGTGCATAGCACTTTTCCACGTCTTTTTTGGTATAGCAGGTGTCATACCAAACGCGTTCAAACTCAGCTTGCTTCTCATCCTGTGCTTTGACAGGGGAAAACGCGATTGCGCTGGCCAGCAGCGACAATGCGAACAGAAAACTAAACTTCTTCATGAATTTATTCCTCCACAGTCTGCATTCGCTATCTCTAGCGTTAAGAGTATCGTCCCAGAATTTCTTTTTGGTGATTTGATGATTGGCGAATCTCGACGATGCGAGATTCGACGGGTCTGACCAGCAACAACCGCGTTATCTACTGACGCCAGCAACGAGGCATTAGTTACCACATCGAAAAACTTTTTCCTCCGCCTTGGTTCGCGTCGGCGGTGTGTTTCCAATCCATAGTCAACCCAAATTCAGCCAACGATCAGTAAACGACTGTTGATGAGACAGGGAATCTTGATGGAGATTGATGATGCAGTAGTAACGGTACTCACTAGAGCTTGTCAGATGAAGGCGTATTGTGCATGATTCAAACGCATTGTCAAACCGCCTATGTCCAGCTTAATTAACCATTTCAACGCACTGCAAGCTTCGATTTTAGACTCGATTCGTGTTCTGGTGGAACGCGAAACCACGTCCAGAGAAGAAGCCCGACTCAACGAGATCGCCGACGTTGTCGCGCGCCAACTATCCGATTTGAGCGGCAAAATCGAACTCACACCACAACCCGGTTATGGGACTCATCTGCGAGCCAGATTCGATTTCGGTCATGACCGGTCTGAACCGCAGGTGCTGGTGATTGGTCACCTGGACACCGTTTGGCCGGTCGGGACGTTGGACCGAATGCCGTTTCGGCTGACTCCTGAAGGAGCCGCTCACGGACCGGGAATTTTCGATATGAAGTCGGGGATTGTAATTGCCGTCCAGGCTTTGAACGCAATTCGCACTTTGAGCTTGCAAACCAAACGCCCGGTCACATTGCTGCTGACCTGTGACGAAGAAATCGGCAGCAAGACTTCACGTCCGTTGGTGGAAGAAGAAGCTCGACGGTCAGCGGTGGCTCTGGTGCTGGAGCCGCCAATCACAGGCGGCGTGGTCAAAACCGGTCGTAAAGGCATTGGTGTGTTCGGCATTCGCGCCATTGGCCGCGCCGCGCACGCCGGACTGGATCCGCGAAAAGGCGTCAACGCCAATGTCGAACTTTCCCATCAAATTTTGCGTCTGGCGGCCCTGAATGACCACGAACGAGGCGTTACGGTCAGCGTCGGCGTCATGAACGGCGGCACGGCCATTAACGTCGTTCCAGCAGAAGCTTCGGCCAAAGTGGACGTGCGATTCTGGACGCCGGAAGACGGTGAACGAATTGTCCGCGAAATTCGCGGGTTGCAACCCGTTCTGGCAGACGCCCAACTGGAAATCACTGGCGGTATCAATCGCCCGCCGATGCCGCGTTCGGAAAACAACATTGCGCTTTATGAACACGCGCGCGATTTGGCTGCGGAGCTTGGGTTTGAATTGAGAGACGCCGTTGTCGGCGGAGGTTCGGACGGAAATTTCACCGCAGCATTGGGCGTGCCGACGCTGGATGGGTTGGGAGTAGATGGCGCGGGCGCGCACGCCGATCACGAACACATCATCGTCAGCGACATTCCTCGTCGAGCGGCGCTGCTGACCAGGCTGATGCAAACCCTCTGAAAGTGGCCGGTGTTCGGTTGTTGGTGGTCATTTGCCGCCGAACACTGATAACCGGCAACCGGCAACCGATTTATGGAACGTCTGTACCGCGATCCGGTTCACAACATCATCGCGCTTTCGCTGGCGCAACCCGATGATGCGTTGTTGGTGCGGCTGATCAATTCACCGGAATTTCAACGTCTGCGGTATATCAAACAACTCGGCCTGGCAATGTACACCTTTCAGGGAGCCGAGCATTCGCGCTTCACGCACAGTTTGGGCGTCATGCACGTCATGACGCGCGTGCTTGATCACCTGAGCAAACGCTATTCGATCAGCGACGAAGCCCGCGTGGTCGCTCGCGTGGCAGCGATGTTGCACGACCTTGGCCACGGCCCGTTTTCCCACGTCATCGAAAAAATCCTGAATCAGAATCACGAACGCTGGACGACGAAAATCATCGCTGATCCAACGACAGATGTGCATCGCCGCCTGGCGGAGTTCGACGCGGCATTGCCGGACAAAATCGTCGCCGCGATTGAGCATCGCTTTCACCCGGCGTTCATCGGCGATCTGGTGTCGTCGCAACTGGACGTGGATCGGTTTGATTACCTGTTGCGCGACAGTCTGATGACCGGCGCGAAGTACGGCAATTACGATCTGGAATGGATCATTCACGCGCTGGAAATTGACGAAGCCAACGAACGAATTTACGTCGGAGCCAACGGGCTGTTTGCTGTCGAGGAATATTTGCAGGCGCGGTTTTATATGTTTCGGCAGGTGTATTTTCACCGCAGCCTGCGTTCCGCTGAAGCGGTGTTGAACAGCATTCTTCGCCGCGCGGTTGAGCTGATGAAGTCCGGCAAGCTGAATTTCGTCGTCGCCGATTCGGTCATGGAACGCGTGCTAATCGGCGAACCGCTGACGACGACGGAATATCTGCGCTTTGACGACCACGATGTGATGTTTCACGTCAAACAGTGGGCGCGCGAACCCGATCCCATTTTGAACGACTTGGCTCGGCGATTCATCGAACGGCGGTTGTTCCGAGCGATTGATCTGGAAATGCCCGAATCTGAGCGCGCGGACTTTATCGAAATCGCCCGTCGAAAAATTGCCGCCGCCGGATTTGATCCGACGTATTACCTGATCGAAGACCGTGCGGCGGATATTCCTTATTACAGTTACTATCGCCCCGAAGGCAAAGCGCGGTTGTTGATCGAACGCAACGAAGGCGGGCAGTTGGTGGACATTGCCGAAGTGTCCAGCGTTGTTCGCGTCATGCGCGGGTACGAATTGCATCGAATGTGTTTCCCGATGGAAGCGAGCGCAGTTCTGGAATGAAAGCAAAAGGCAAAAGGCAAATCTCAAAAGTCAAAACTGTGTGTTGCCGGATCGCTGATCAAGGTTCGGCGGCTGACTGCTTACGAGATTCATGTCTGCGACTATTATTGATATTTGCCTTTTGCCTTTTGCTTTTTGATTTTGTGGAGGCTCAGTCGCCGGTTCGATTGGCGGTGATTGATTTTGTCGGTGATGACAACGGAATCATTTCGTCTGTGCTTCGACAATCGGTCACATCGGAATTTGAATTGCTCGACGATGATCTGGTCAGAGCGGCCACGCGCGGCGCGGGGTATCAAGGAAGTTTGAACCTCAGCTGTGATGAAGCGCGTAACCTGGGGCAAAGTCTGGGTTGTGATTTTTTTGTGCTCGGCAAAACGCTTACGACCCGCCGATTAGTCGGCGCGAGCGGCGAACAAGCTTATTTTGAATCACTGGCTGGACTGTTTTGGGTCGAAACCCGAACCGGCAAGTTGATTCTGTTTTCTTTTGAAAGCGCAAAATCGGAAACGGAAACCGCGTCGAAAGAAACCTTGAAAGCAGTTCTCAAACAGGGATGGCTGCGTTATACCGACGCGGTGCTCAATGCTCGCAAACGTCACGCGGCAGCTGTCGAAGATTTCCAGCCGCTACCGCCCGCGATTGAAGTCCTGACAGATGATTTGGCAGCGACCGGAGTTCAGCAGCCATTTTTTTATCAACGGTTGAAGCCGGATTACACCGAACAGGCCGACCTGGCTGGAATCACGGCGACCGTCGAACTCGAAGCTGTGTTCCGCGAAGATGGAACCATTGGCGACGTGGAGGTCGTCAAATGGGCGGGCTTCGGACTGGACGAATCGGCAATTGCCACCGTCAAAAAATTACGCTTCAAACCTGCGGAAAGAGACGGAAAGAAGCTAACACTTCAGGGGTTGGTCAGGTATAATTTCCGCCGACCCCTTTCGCAGGCTGAACGACAGGAAGAAACCGAACGATTGAAACGCAGTCTGCGAGACATCAAAAAGCCCCCGTCGCAAATTCCGGGACAACGCCCAAAACCATAATCTTCATTTTGCCCAACTGCTTCTGTCATGACGCGTAAGTTTTCGCTGGCAACTTGTCTTCTTGGGGCTTTCTTTGCCGCCCTGCTCGTGATTTGGCCGCAACCGGCTCACACCCAACAGGCGTCTTCGCCTTCGAGCACCGCTACGTCTTCCGCCATACCACGCGAAGAACGAATCAAGGTGTTCGATCAAGTCTGGCGGCTGATTTATGACAATTATTATGACCGCAATTTTCGCGGCATTGATTGGCGTGAACAACGCAACGCTTTTCGACCGGTGGCGGAATCGGCAGCGAATAATGCCGAATTTTATCGAACGTTGCGCCAGATGATTGGCAAACTCGGCGATGCGCACACACGCATTTATTCGCCCGAAGACGGATTTGATCGGTATCGCCCGTCAGGACTTTCCGTCGGATTGATCGTGCGTCAGATCGAAGGCAAACCAGTGGTGACCTGGGTCGAGCCGAGTTCCGAAGCTGCCCGACAGGGAATTCGTCCGGGCTTCGAGGTGACGGATGTGAACGGTGAACCGGTGAAAGCTGCCTTGCAACGATTGCGTGACGAGGTTGGCGACAGTTCGACTTCGATCGCTTCGGAACTGCAAATTTATGATCGGTTGTTTTATGGCCCGCGCGATACGACGTTGAAGGCGGTGTTTGTGGATGGCGAAGGCCGGCGCAAATCTGTCGAATTGGTTCGTCGTTACACCGAATTTCAGCGCCGCGTTGTCACTCGCCAATTGCCGTACAAGGTTGGATACATAGAATTGACAGGTTTTGGGCCGGAAATTGAACGCGATTTCGAACAAGCCATGCAACAGATGCAAGGAACGCAAGGTTTGATTTTGGATTTGCGAAACAACGGCGGGGGCTTTGTTACGACGGTGACGCAATTGGCCAGTTACTTTTTTGCCGACGAAACCGATCTGGGCGAATTCATCACGCGCTTTGGGCGTTCGACGCGACGGCGTACGGCCAAGCTTCGCAACGTGTACCGAGAACCCTTGGTCGTGCTGGTCAGTTCGCGTTCCGCCAGTGGCGCGGAAATCTTTGCCGCAGCGATGCAGGAGCGAAAACGCGGGTTGATTATCGGCTCGAATCCGACAACCTGCGGTTGTTTGCTGGGCGTAAGTCGAACGATCAAATTGCCCGACGGCGGCAAGTTGAATATCAGCGACACGGATTACCGATCAGCGTTTGGGCGTCGCATCGAAGGCATTGGTGTCAAACCCGATCAACAAATTGAAACGCGAATTTCCGATTTGATTGCCAGTCGGGATCGCGTGCTGGAAGAAGCCGTCGAATCTTTGGGACGCACCATCGCGTTTGGTTCGCGCAGCGGTTCGATGGATTTCAAACTTCGCATCCCGAATTGGAGACCATTTTTACCTGTCCGTTCGCAACCGGCCACACAATCCCAACGGTAGCCCTTTTACCCGAAAAAAAACGAGAAGGAGAATTTATGAATCTTCGTAACTTTGCCCCGATTGGGGCCGTGCTGTTTCTGTTGGCAACGATTGACGCACATGCGCAATGGAGCGTCGCTTTTCAAGACCGATCCAAACAAGACCTCAACGTGGTTTTCTTCGTGGATTCCCGATTGGGATGGGTGGTCGGCGATAAAGGCATTGTTCACGTCACGCAAGACGGCGGGCGCGAATGGTTGCCGCAAAATGTTCGTGTGGATGGCAATATCAATGACATTTTCTTTCGCAACCGGGAAGAAGGCTGGATGATTGCCAGCGGCGCCAGAATTTACCGCACTCAAAACGGGGGGAGTCTTTGGGATTTGGTTTATCAACTCAGCGCATCGTCGGGAAGTACTCAGAACGAAGCGCCGGATTTTTACAGCATTGCCTTTCCGAATAAAAACCTGGGGTGGGTAGTAGGGACTCACGGGAGAATTTTGCATAGCAATGATGGCGGGTTGAGCTGGACAGCTCAGGAAAGCGGGACGAAGGAAGAACTGGTTCATTTGAAATTCGTCAACGACAGGCAAGGATGGATTGTCGGCGACAAAGGAATCATTCTGTATACGGACGATGGTGGCAGAACCTGGGAACGACAAAACAGCAGTGTCCGGAGTCATCTTTATCACATTGAAACACGCGGCAAGGATACGGCCATCGTGGTTGGCGAAGACGGGATCATTTTGCGCACGTCCAACGGCGGCGACAACTGGGAACGCGTTGCCGTGGATACCAAAGAAACGCTTGTCAATGTTGGTTTTGTCGGCAATCACGGCTGGATCGTTGGTTGGAATGGAACGATTTTGCGTTCCGGCGATGGTGGGAAAAACTGGGTTGAACAGGAGAGCGGAACGCGCGCTAATTTGTACGGGCTTTCGGTCTCGAAAAAAGAAATCTGGGTTTCCGGCGCAGAAGGTTTTGTTCTGAAGTATTCCGGCAATTGAGATCGGAACAACGCCTGAGAGTTATGAATATCGAAGATGTATACACAGCAAAAAGGCCGAACCCATCGGGTTCGGCCTTTTTGAGGTTTGACGCCTGAGGCTATGAACTTAGCAGCTCGGCGGGAACACCGGAACGGTGTAAGCCTGATTGCAGTTCAGCGTCAGGTGGTGCAGGTTGTGACCACCGTTGAACGCGCCCGCGCTGGAAGCGGCGTTCGCGTTCAGGTTGATCGCGGCACCCAGAATACCGATTTGGCCGGTCTGGTTGTAGAACTTGACCCAGCCAGTGCGACCGGCAGGAACGAAGGTTTCAAAACGCGGCGTGATGCGCGGGAAGTTGTTGCTGATGCTGCTCATCAACTGGCATCCGCCGGTGACGGAGAAGCTCAGCACGTTTTCCGCATCGTCGTAAAACAGACCGAACAACGTGCCCAAGCTGGCAGCGCCGATGCCCAGGTTGCCACCAACGCGGTTGAGGATGATCATCGTGTCATTGCCATCCGCACGGCTGCCAATGTTGTCCAATGCAACAACGGCAGGAGTGCAGTTGTAATCAACACCGTTGAAGTTGACCACAGCGGTGAAGGAACCCGTGTTGCATTCTTCGGTGGTCGGAGTGCTAACGCGCGTGAACGCGACGGCACCCAGGTTGGCCGCGTGGCCGGTCGCCATTTTGACGTATTCGTCACCAATCAGCCAGTTGAAGCGAATCGGGCAACCCAAAACACCATCAACCGCCATTGCAACGATGTAGCCTTTGACGCCCGGATCAATGTCGGAAGCCAGGAAGGAAGCCGTTTGGTTCGGAGTCAAGCAGATGTAGCTGTCCGCGATGGCGCAGCCAGCCGAAACAAAGTACAGGTGAACAAACGCGTCACCACCGACACTCGAGTTGGTGTTGGTGATGTTGATGCGGGTGTTTTCGGAAGTTCCCGAAGTCGGGCCAGAAGTGTAAATGTTGTAGAACAACAACGATCCGGCTTTCTGATCGCTCGCTTCAGAAGTCGCAGGATAAGCAAGACCAGGATCCGCCGCGAGAGCGAAAGAAGACATGACCACGAGGGCGAAAATCGCCAACAACGCGTGTGAAAGTTTGCGTGAGGTTCGCATTTAGATGTTCTCCTTAAAAGATAGTGAGATTTGGATACCGGATACGCAAGACACAAATCCTTGTGAAGTCTTCGTAACCGGAACTAAAGATTAAAAGTGAGTTTGTAGGTTGCATTGCCCGTGCGTTGGGCAACAAGTTCGGCAGATGAGATGCAAATTTTTTCAATCAAGCTGCCTGTGCAATCTACGTTCGCGAGCGGGACATTGAACTTTCCTGTTTTGAAAGACAACGGAAGTGAAGTTGACCGATGCTTTCTTAGTGAGAGGAAAGCTCACTAACGCGGCGCAGTCTAAACGTTGATTTTTGGGCTGTCAATGAGTTTTCTCAGTTTTATTTGAACCAAGATTAATCGTGTCGGAGGACTTCTGCAGGGACAAGTTTGGCTGCGGAATTCGCCGGATAAAGGGTCGCAATCAGGCTGATTGCCACGGCCAACATCGAAATCCAAAAACAATCCCAACCCTGTAGCTTCAATGTGATATGAGAAATTGAATAGATTTCTGCGGGGATCGAAATGAGCTTGTAATGATTGGCAATGGCACTGGCTGATGCTCCCAGCAACAAACCTAACCCCGCTCCTGCGAAGCCAATCAGCAATCCCTGTAGCAGGAAAATCAGCCGGATGTTTTGCGGTGTAGCTCCTTGTGCGCGCAGCACGGCGATGTCACGCTGCTTTTCGATCACCATCATCGTAAATGTCGTAATGATGTTAAGCGCGGCGATGGCGATCAGCAGCGCAAAAAAAATGATGATGACTTGATGCTGCAATTGCAGGGCGGCAAACAGTGGGCGATTGAGTTCCTGCCAGTCGGTGGTGATGAACCCGCGTCCGGCAAGGTTTATCACCTCGTTGCTGAGGTCTTTGACGCGCTCAATGTCACGAACTTTCATTCGAATCACTCCGGCAGTGTCGCCATTCCCGCTAAGCCGTTGCGCCGCTGGCAGAGAGATGTAGGCCCATTTGGAATCGTATTGATACCAGCCGGAAGAAAAAATTCCCGCAATCACGAATTTTGCGTACCGAGGTCTCGGTTGCAATCCGGCAGGGGTTAATCGCGTGACGGCGGAAACAACGGTTACAGGGTCGTCAAGTTTGACGCCCAAAGCCTTCGCCAGTTGTTGCCCAATGATGAGTTTTTCGGGAGGGACTTCTTCGTCGCTTTCTGCGGCAGGTTCCGGAGTTGATGCCGGCAATTGCCCTGAGCCTTCGATGGTGATGGCAGAAAGCTCGCTAGACGTATTGCCTGATGTATCTATTCCTTTCAATATGGCTTGTTCCTGGTTGCCGTGGGAGACCAGCAAGACCGGTGCATAAATCGTGGCCGAGGCTTCGATCACTCCGGGAATTCGGCGAATCCGTTCGGTCAGTTCCCTGTAGTTTTCAATCCCACTGTTATCTTCCTTAAGCAGATTCAGGTGGTCGGTTCCGGCCAGAATTTTTTCCTGTACGTCGGTGCGAAATCCATGAATCATCGCTTGAGCGACGATCAGAGCGGCGACTCCAACTGCGATACCCGCAACGGCAATTGCCGTGATGACCGAAACCGCAGTTTGTTGCCGCCGGGCGCGAAGATACCGCAGCGCAATGAAAAGTTCGTATGTCATAAACCGGGGCCGGTTTTTATTTAGTTTCCGGTCGCATGTGCGGGAAGAGGATGACGTCGCGGATCGAATGTTGATTGGTCAGAATCATCGCCAATCGGTCAATGCCTATGCCTTCGCCGCCGGTCGGAGGCAGACCATAACTCAGCGCGCGAATGTAATCTTCGTCCATGACCATCGCTTCTTCATCGCCACGTTCGCGCTGATTCATTTGCTCTTCGAAGCGGCGTTTCTGCTCAACCGGATCGTTCAGTTCCGAAAATCCGTTCGCCAGTTCCATGTTGGCGAT
>JAEUQP010000235.1 GCA_016789645.1 Acidobacteriota bacterium
GACCCGCGTCGAGGCGCTGTCTGGAACATTCGGCTTCCCGGCGGGTATCCGTTGATGTACGGCAAATCCCGCGTGACGTTGAAAGACAAACGCGATTTGGCGTCGGAACCGAAGCCGGAGCCGTCACCGTCCCCCACGCAGACTCCTGCCGCCAAAGCCAAACCAGCGGCCCCCAAAAAGTAAGCTGCAGATTTCAGCGGCGGTTGAGAAGTTGGTCAAGCCAGTTTAGACTACGCGCCTTAAATCGCCGCTGACTTCGGATTTCCCATTACTGGCTGCAAGAATTTATGCCGCTGCACGACACGGAAGCTTTTGTGCTTCGCACTTTTTCGCTCAAGGAAGCTGACAAAATTTGCGTCTTCTTCACCCGCGAAGCCGGAAAAGTTCGCGGCGTTGCGCACGGAGCCAGAAAGCTCCGCAGCCGGTTTGGAGCCAGTCTGGAACCCTTCACCGAAGTCACGCTGACGTACTTTGCCAAAGAAAACCAGGAATTGGTTTCGATTTCTGCCTGCGAAATTCTACGGTCGCAGTTTGTCGCGGGAATCAGCAGCGAACGAATGGGCGTGATGCAGTATTGGGCGGAGTTGGTGGATTCGTTTCTGCTCGACCACGAACCGAACGACGCAGCGTATCGGCTGATTGCCGCTTCGCTGGACGCCTTGCGCCAGGCGGAAACCGACAACCTGATGCCGTTGGCAAGGTATTACGAAATCTGCCGATACTTTGAAATCTGGATGCTGAAGCTGGCAGGATTTTTCCCTGACTGGCGCACGTGCGGATTGTGCGAAAAAGACCTGAGCGGCGAACAAGCCGTTTATCTGACCAACGAAGGAATGCCGCAATGTTTGAATTGCAGCGGACAGCGCGGCGATGAGTTACGTCCGGCGGTCTGGCGCACCATTCAGGAAATCTTGACGCAATCCCCCGCAAAATTTTTGTCGCTGACCCGCGAACCGGGCTTGCTCAATCAGGTCGGCAACATCGCCACACGATTGATCGCCCGCGCTCTGGAACGCGAGCCGCGATCGTATGAAGTTCTGAGCCGGTTGCGACCGGCTCTGTAGCGCAGATTTTCCAATCTGCGCAGAGTTCCCAATTAAGACAACAATCGCAGGTTGATAAGCCTGCGCTATATTTTTCAGGAGACAACGCAAAGACAATGAGTACGAAATACGTTTATCTGTTTGCCCAGGGACAAACCGAAGGCACAGGCAAAATGAAAGATTTGCTCGGCGGCAAAGGCTCCGGCCTGGCCGAAATGACCAATGCAGGCATGCCGGTTCCGCCCGGTTTCACCATCACCACCGAAGCCTGCAACGCTTATTACACTTCCGGCGAACAGTTTCCCGAAGGAATGTGGGAACAGGCGTTGGAAGCTCTGGCCAAAGTCGAAGCCGTGACCGGCAAAAAATTCGGCGGCACGGATAATCCATTGCTGGTTTCGGTTCGTTCGGGCGCGAAATTTTCCATGCCCGGAATGATGGATACCGTTCTGAACCTGGGCTTGAACGACGAAACGCGCGTTGCGCTGGCTCGCATGACCAACAACGAACGCTTTTCGTGGGATGCCTATCGCCGCTTCATTCAATTGTTCGGCAAGATCGTGCTGGGCATTGATTCCGAAAAGTTCGAACACGTGTTTGACGGATACAAGAAACAACTGGGCGTGAAAGGCGA
>JAEUQP010000250.1 GCA_016789645.1 Acidobacteriota bacterium
CAGAATTCCAATGTATGGCTACATTGTCCTTTCGTTCATTTTGGCCATCGCCTGCTTCCTGCGCAATTTGTCGTTAATCCCGGTATTGGGCCTGCTGAGCTGCGGATATTTGATGACGGAACTCGGTTGGACTAACTGGACGCGATTTGCCCTCTGGCTAGTAGTCGGCTTAATTCTTTATTTTCTTTATGGTTATCGTCACAGTCGGCTGGCTCGTGACGTTTAATTCACACTGCATTTCCCACCCGCCAAGCTCTAACAGTGCGCGATTGCGCGCCTATGTAAAGCAAGGAGCTTGATGAAATAGCCCGACCAACTGTCGGCAACGGCCATATTGCCCATGGCATATTCCAAAATCAGGTCCCTACCAATAATCCAGGCGAAGATTTCTCCGAGTGTCGCATAAGAGTACGTATAGGCGCTGCCGGACACCGGAATCATCGAAGCCAGCTCCGCATAACAAAAAGCTGCAAAGGCGCAGGCAACCGCAGCCAGCATTAATGAAATCACAAGGGCTGGACCTGCACCGGGTCTTCCCAGTTGCACGTCCGATCCTGTCAGACCGGCAATAATGAAGTTCATCAGCGGAGTTTTGATCTTGCTGGAAAAGGTCTCACCGGCGGAAGCCGTCCCGACCAGCGAGAAAATTCCCGCACCGACGATTGCGCCAATGCCCAAAGCAGTCAGGTCAAACGCCGACAGCGTGCGTTTCATTTGCCGTTCTGGAGTTTCCGATTCGTGAAGAAGCTGATCCGGGCTTTTGGTGCTGAAGAGTTGAGATGCCATTCCCATGTCTCCTTTTCAGTTGGTCAAAGGCAGCAACCGGAGCGTGAAGCGGACTTAGAAGCTCAGAAAAAGTCCTCCAGACACTTGGCGACCACCGAAATTTGATGTGTTGATGAGTGTTGGAAAGCGAAAAGCGGCAGCACTTTAGCGGCTTGGTTTCAGCGTGGTAAGCGCGTCGGATTTTAATTTTAATCTGAGCCGGAAGTCGTAATTTATCGTGGCATGGCTGGGGCTTTTAGAGTTATGATCCCCGCCAACCTGTTATTCAGATGATTCATTTGGATGACTTTGCCCAGATTGTCAGGGCACGAAACCCTGGCCTCACTTGATTCATAAAGAAGTATTGCACTGAAAAGCAGCTTCCGATTCCCCGAAACAATTGCAGTTAATTGCCAATCGAGTTCCGAAGAGAATGCGTCTCAAACTCTTGGGAGGAGTACGCCTTTTATGAAGTACGTATCAAAAAAATCTACGAATACTAAAAAGTCAGGTCTCGCAATGTTGGCGTTGGGCTTGGCGCTGTTAATCGGTATTTCCATCACTCAATCAACTTCGTTTGTTGATGCCGCAAGTAAAACCAGCACACTCCACAAAGCTTTTGCCTCGCTGACCGGTGTTTTTCAGCCAATCGAACCGGAGCAGGAGCCGAATGAAACCGTCGCCACTGCCAATCCAATTTCTTTGCCGGGGCGCAAAACGGGCACGGCCAAACTGGGCGATGCATTTTGGTATGAATTCAGCTACAACAATGGCCCGAAGGACAGGATCGAAGATTTTTTCAAATTCTCGATTCCGACATTGCCGCCGAATGCCAAACAGCGCGTGGATGTCACGCTGACATTCACCAATGCAGCGGCGGATTTGGACTTGTTCCTGTTCAAAGTCGGCGGCACGGACGAAAACCCAACGTTGACGCCGCTGGCCGTTTCCAATGGCAGCACGACGACGGAGCGGTTGACGCCGATTCCCGAACTTGACGAAGGCACTTACCTCATCGGCGTTTCGGCTTATGACGGACACGGGCCGAACAACACGCCGGTCAATTACACGCTGACCACGGCGCTGGATTCCGCTCCTCCCAAACCGACAATTTCTCGGATCGTTCCCGACGCAGCGGAATCGGGAACAGGGCCGTTTTCGTTGACCATTCACGGAACCAACTTCTTTGATGGCCAGTCGGTCGTGCGTTGGAATGGCCAGCCGCGCTCGACGATTTACATCAACAACACGCAATTGGTCGCGTTTTTGACTGCGGCTGACGTTTCCAATCAAGGCATTGTGCCGGTCAGCGTCACCAACCCGCCATCATTGGGTGGCCCGTCGAATTCCGTGCCGTTTACGGTGACGATTGCCGGGGAATCGCCTGAAGTCGAACCGAATGAAACCACGACAGATGCGACCTTGCTGCTTTCGCCAGGCAAACGCAAAGGCTCGGTGGCTGTGGGAGATGCCGCTGTTGTGACGGTTCAGGTTCCCGGTGGGCAAGGTGATCCGGTCGAAGATATGTATTCGGTGTTGTTGACGCAAAGCTCCCGGTTGGATTTGTCGTTATACGGAACCGACGGACAGGCGAATCTGGCGATGTATTTGTTCCGGGAAATTCCGGGTTCACCGACGTTGGAACCGCTGGGAAATTCGCGGCTGCAAGGGCCGATTCAACGCATCACCACGCCAACGATGCTGCCTGCCGGGCGGTATCTGGTCGGTGTTTCGGCAGTGACAGGAGCCAGCAGCTATACCGTCGAAGCGCGCATTCCGGGCAATCGGTTGATGCAGGTGATGAACAACAGCGCCGCGCCGAACAGCACGGTCACAGTGCCGATTTCGTTTTATTCCGAAGGCAACGAAAATTCGCTCAATTTCAGTTTGCGGTTTAATTCGATGCTGCTTGGTAACCCGCAAGTCTCACTTGGCAGCGACGCGTCCAATGGCACGCTCAACGTCAACACGAGCGAAGCAGGCGTGGGTCGCCTGGGCATTCGCCTTTCCTTGCCGCAAGGGCAGAAACTCGCGGTTGGCGCTCGTCAGGTGGCGAAAGTCAGCTTCACAATCAAACCTTCCAACAGCGCCGGAGCGACTGTGGTCGAATTCAGCGACGAACCGGTTGTTCGTGGGTTGACCGATGTCAGCGGCAATTCGGTGATCGGCACCTATGCCGCAGGTAACGTGATTATCACGCCGGGATTTGAAGGCGATGTGAATCCGCGTCCGCTGGGCAATGGAGGTGTTTCGACTGCTGATTGGGTTCAGGTCGGACGCTTTGTCAGCGGCTTGGACGAAACCTCCGACGGCAGCGAATTTCAACGAGCCGACGTGGCTCCGAAAAATACGTTGGGCGATGGGCGTTTGACGATTGCCGACTGGGTGTTGGCTGGACGATATGCTTCCGGGTTGGAAACGGTTGTTGCCGCCGGTGGCGCCAGCGAACCTGTTGCCGCGTTGGGCGGATCGGGAGTGGCGTTTGTCAAAAACGACACGAGTTCGGCCTCCGGGACGGAGGAAGATCAGCAACAAACTCGCGGCATTCGCGTCGTTCCGGTCACGTTTGTGCGTGGCCAAGAAAATACGGCGATTGTCGAATTGAATTCGCTGGGCAATGAAAACGCCGTCGGTTTCAGCGTCAATTTCGACACTTCGCAACTGAACTTCGTTCGCGCCACACTGGGGGTTGATGCGCAGGGCGCGGCGCTGAACGTCAACGTGTTGCAGCTCAATTTGGGGCGCATCGGAGTTGGCATTGCGCTTCCCACCGGGCAGACGTTTGCCAATGGCACGCGTCAAGTTCTGCGATTGACGTTCAATGTTCCGGCGTCCAGTTCAGTCAACTCAACAACCATCAGTTTTGGCGATCTGCCGATTGCGCGCGAAGTGGTTGACGCCACTGCGAATGTTTTGCCGACGACCTACACGGCAGGCATTGTCACGCTCGATCCGCAAATCAGTCAGACGCCGAGTTTGACCAGTGTGAACCCGAACACGGTTCTGGCTGGTGGCGGAAATTTTGTCGCCACGTTGAATGGAAACAACCTGCTTAGTGGAGCTGTCGCTCGCGTGACGGTCAATGGCGTGACGGCGGAACGATTGACGGAATTCGTCAACCTGACGCAATTGCGCGTGACCTTGTTGGCGCAGGACATTGCGGAAACGGGGACGATCAGCGTCAACGTGCAAAATCCGGCTCCGAGCGGTGGCACTTCGAACTCGCTGACGATTGATGTTGTCAATCCGGTTCCGACGGTGACAACGACGACGCCAACTTCGGCTGCGGTCGGCGGCCAGGGATTCACTCTGACCGTCAATGGCACGAATTTCGTTCCGGGCGCGGCAGTGCAATGGAACGGTAACAATCGCGTGACGACGTTTGTCAGCGCCACACAATTGACGGCGCAGATTCCGGCATCAGACATTGCATCAGCGGGCACAGCCACGATTCGTGTCGTCAATCCCGGACCGGGCGGCGGTGCTTCCAACACGGTCAATTTCACCATTGCTTCGCCTGCGCCGATTCCGCGAATCAGCACCATCAGTCCGACTTCGGTGATGGGCGGCGGAGCGGCGTTTACGTTGACGGTCAACGGAACGAACTTCACGCAGAATTCGGTGGTGCGACTCAATGGCAATCCATTGGCGACGACGTTCGTCAACAATACGCAACTGACCGCGGCGGTCACGGCGGAAGACATTGATACGCCAGGAACGGCCAGCATCACGGTCTTTACTCCGCCACCGGGCGGAGGAACTTCGAACGCAGCGTTGCTGACGATCAATGTTCCGCCGAATCCGGTCCCGGTGATTACGGCGATCAATCCGAACGCTGTGTCTTCGGGTGGGCCTAACTTCACGCTGACCGTGACAGGAACCGGATTTGTTCAGGGATCCGTGGTTCGTTTCAACAATGCCGACCGGACGACGACGTTCGTGTCCGCGACCGAAGTCCGCGCGATCATCCAGGCCGGGGACATCATCAACGGAGGAACGGCCAACATCACGGTCTTCAATCCGGCTCCGGCGGGCGGAACTTCCAACACGGCGACGTTGACGATCAACTTTGCTCCGCCGGTGATTACGCTGCTCAGTCCGAGTTCAGCGGTTGCGGGCGGTCAGGCGTTCCAACTGAACGTGACCGGAACCAATTTCGCTCCGGGATCGGTGGTGCGCTGGAACGGCGCAGATCGAACGACGGCCTTCATCAGCGTGACGGAACTGACGGCGCAAATTCCTGCGGCGGACATTGCCAACGCAGGAACGGCGACTGTGACTGTGTTCAGCCCGTCGCCGGGAGGCGGTTTGTCGAATGCCATTACCTTCACCATCAATCCGCAAGCGCGACCGTTGCCGCGTATTTCGGCGCTCAGTCCGAACAGCGCGCTGGCCGGTTCGCCGGAAATCACGTTGACGGTCACCGGAACGAATTTCGTTTCGGATTCGGTGGTGCGATGGAACGGCCAACCGCGCGCGACGACTTTCGTCAACAGCACGCAGGTGACGGCGCTCATTCCGGCTTCGGATTTGGCGTCTGTCGGCAATGCGTTGGTGACAGTGTTCACGCCACCGGCGGGCGGCGGAGAATCCAATCCGTTGACCTTTGCCATCAATACTCCGCCGAATCCTGTGCCTGTGGTGACTTCAATCAGTCCCAATACGGTTGGTGCGGGCACGGGAGCGTTTGTGTTGACGGTGAACGGAACAGGCTTCGTCAATGGGTCAACCGTTCAATTCAATGGTTCGAATCGTGCAACGACCTTTATCAGCGCGACGCAGTTGACGGCTCAAATTCTGGCCGAAGACATTGCGGGAGCCAATGGCCCTGCGATTCGTGTGGTTTCGCCCTCGCCGGGCGGCGGCACATCGAATGAAGTCATCCTGTCGGTCATCAATCCCGTTCCGGTGATCACGGCATTGCAACCGAGCGCGATTGCCGAAGGCAGCGCCGGCCAACAATTGACGGTGAATGGCACGGGCTTTGTGGTCGGTTCGACAATCACGATCAATGGCGCTTCGCGCATAACCACCTTCGTCAACAACACGCAGTTGACCTGCCAATTGACGACGGCGGAACTGGCCAACACGACGACTTTGAATGTTCAGGTTGTCAATCCGTCGCCGGGCGGAGGCGCATCGAACACGATTGGATTGCCGGTGCGACCGCGCAATCCGATTCCGCGTATCAATGCGATCAATCCGACAACTGTGATGGCTGGCGGCCCCGGCTTTACGCTGGTCGTCACCGGAACGAGTTTCGTCAACGGCTCAATCGTTCGCGTCAATAGTCAGGATCGCCCGACGGATTTTGTTTCCGACACCACGCTGGCGGTTCAAATTCCGGCCAGTGACATTGCGTCAGCTGCGGCATTGAACATTAGTGTGTTCAATCCGGGGCCTGGCGGCGGCATGTCCGGGCCGTTGGTTCTGAACGTCAACAATCCGGTTCCGCGCATCACCAACATCAGTCCGGATACGGCGGCAGCAGGCAGCGCCGATGTCGCGCTGGTGGTCAGTGGCGTCAATTTCGTCACGAACTCCGTCATTCGCTTCAACGGCGTGGATTTGGCGACGACGTTTGTCACCGGTTCTCAACTGACTGCCCAGGTTCCGGCCATGCTGCTTGCCGGTGGTGGAGTTGCGCCTGTGGTGGTGGTCAATCCGGCTCCGGGAGGCGGCACATCAAACGCCGTCAATTTCTCGGTCGTCAATCCGGCTCCGGCCATTGCCAGTATCAATCCAACCAGCGTGCTTGCCGGAAGCCCCAGTTTCGCGCTGGCGGTGAACGGCAGCGGATTCGTCAATGGTTCGGTGGTTCGCGTCAACAACGCCGACCGTCAAACGACCTTCGTCAACGGTACTCAGTTGATGGCGACGATTCTGCCTGCGGATGTGTTGAATGCCGGAACGCTGAGCATCACGGTGGTCAATGTGGCTCCGGGCGGAGGAACATCAAACGCGGTGGCGCTATCGGTCAACAATCCAGTGCCGGACATCACCGATTTGCAGCCGAACGCCGTTGCCGCTGGCAGTCAGGCGTTTACGCTGATCATCAATGGAACCGGATTTGTTCCCGCGTCCGTGGTGCAATGGAATGGTCAGGCGCGTCCGACGACCTTTGTCAGCACGACGCAACTGACAATTCCGGTTTCGGCGGCTGAAGTCGCAACACCGGCAAACATCAATATCAACGTGGTCAATCCGGCTCCGGGCGGCGGTCTTTCGTCGCAGCGAATTTTCCGCGTCACGGCGCAACCGAATCCCACGCCAATCCTGATCAGTCTGGCTCCGACTTCCGTCGTGGCAGGCAGCGCAGGATTCACGTTAACCGTCAACGGCGAAAACTTCGTGCCGAACGCGGTGGTGAACTGGAATGGCAATCCGCGCGCCACTCAGTTCGTCAGCAGCGTCGAATTGCGCGCGCAAATCCTGCCTTCGGATATTGCCACGCAGGGAACGGCGGTGGTGACTGCGACTAACCCGACTCCGGGAGGTGGCACGTCCAATTCGTTGAACTTCACGATCAAGCCGCCGAATCCGGTGCCGACGCTGACCAGTCTGTTGCCGTCAACGGTTGCCGTGGGCAGTCCGGCATTTACTCTGACGGTCAACGGAACGAATTTCGTGCCCGGATCGGTCGTCAACTTCAATGGCAGCCCGCGCCAAACCGTGTTTTTCAGCGCAACGCTCGTGTATGCGCAAATCACGGCAGCCGATGTCGCCAACGTTGGAGCGGCGACAATCACCGTCACCAATCCGGCTCCGGGTGGAGGCAACTCCAACGGATTGACGCTGAACATCAGCTCGATCTCAAATCCGGTTCCGGTGCTGGCGAACATCAATCCGAATCTGGTGATTGCCGGAGATACGGAATTCGTCCTGACCGTGCTTGGGTCGAACTTCGTGCCGGGAGCCGCCATTACTTTCAATGGCATTCCGCGCCAGACAACGTTCCTGAGCCCGAGCGAACTGACGGCGCTGATTCCTGCCGAAGCGATTGCCAATCCCGGAACGGCTACCGTCACGGTGGTGAATCCCGGACCGGGCGGCGGTGAGTCGAACAGCTTCTCGCTTCCGATTGTGTCGCTCAGTTGCCAGACGACTTGTTTCCAATCGGCAACGTACTACACGATCAATATCAACCGTCTGCCCAGCGGTTCGATCATCATCGGCGGCGTGAATTTCGGCAATCCGGTTTCCATTCAATCGAACTTGCTGGATGTGCGCCGCGCGTTGCGTGGTGGAGTTGACCCGATGGCGATTCTCAACCAGCAATACGTTGCCGCCCAGCTCAGTCTGGCATCGGTCAATTCCAGTTCGTTGCCCGGCGTTCTGAATAGTCCGGTACGGTGTTACAACCTGATGTTCGACATGGTTCAACTCGACAACGGAGTGACGCTGACCCGAATGACGTTGCTTCGTGATCTGCTGGTTCAGACCCGATTGGCGATTGTCGAAAATCGCACCGACGACATGCTTCGCATTGCCAACATTCTGACCATGTTGAACGGCAGCAATCCTTCCAACCGCTGTCAGTAAATCTGGCGACGGCTTGAAACCAAAACAGCCGCCGATCAAGCAGAGCAAACGCTCAACTTGATCGGCGGCT
>JAEUQP010000293.1 GCA_016789645.1 Acidobacteriota bacterium
GCCAACACAGACAACAATGCAAGTACAAATTGCACCGCGAACAATGGCTTCTTTAATTTCATGTGAATTCTCAGTTTCGAGTACATACTTGAGTAGTTGCCGGAACCGGCTTAAGCGATCCTGCATTACGAAGCAAGTTGGTCGTGAGTTCGGAAAAGTATTGAGTCACGCTTCAAACACGGCAACTCACTTGCGCCGATTGTTTTGTTGAGTTAGCATCTCGCCATCAACGAGCATCAGTATTGAGCTATGGTCGCTGAGGCGCTAACGCAGGCGCCGTTGCAGATTCCCGCAAATTACCTCCGTTGTTCTTCATAGTGAGGATAATTCCAGTTTCCCGAATTGCATTTCGGGGCGAGGGTCACCTTTTCTCAATCTAGTCTTTAGGATTGAGTGTCAATCGTCGGCACACAGCGCCTTCTTCGGCTGTGCTTGTGTGCCGGACAACAAACCTGAGCGGATATACTGCTTCATCTAATCTGTTAGCTTAGCTCATCACTGGGCTCCGGCTTTTAAGGAGCGGACAGTCAGACCGCTCTCTGGCCACTTACCGCTTTTCGCAAGAAGGAGAAAGAAAGTGAACCGAAAACTGATTCGCACGACTTTGGCGGAAGTCAAAGAGAGAGAGCATTACCAACAGCAAGCTCGCCGTATTGAACCGCCACAACAACGTTCGGCTCCGCAACCGGCTCAGCCGAAAAAGAAAATTCCACCGGAGCAAACCAACGCCGAAAGCTTCTATTACAAGAAGCAGATGGATGCTCACACGCCAATGGTGGTGGTGTTGCAGGACAATGAAACCTTGCACGGCATCATCGAATGGTACGACAAAAACAGCATCAAATTGCATCGCAATGAAGGGCCAAACCTGTTGGTGCTGAAACACAACATCAAATACCTGTACAAGGACGAAGAGGCGAAAGAACAAAAATCGTCAAAATCCAAAGTGGTTGATTACGACGACGAAGATGATGACGAATAGGTTCGCCGCTGAACGCGCCTGATTATGCCTGATTCAACTGGCAATGAAGCTCCGGGACGAAAGCCACGGATCGGTATCACCATTGGCGATCCCGCTGGCATCGGCCCGGAAATCTCACTTAAAGCCATTGCCGAGGAAGAAATCCAATCCATTTGTGCGCCGGTATTGATCGGAGACGCTCAATACTTGGCGCACTGGGCGCGTGTTTTTGGGCTGGCGCGAGGATTGGATGTCCTCAACGTCGGCGAAACCTGGCCTGACCACCTCAGTTCGCCAATCATTTACAACCTGGCCAACATCCCGGGTTCGATTTACATGGGACGCGAACAGGCCGAATGCGGCAAGGCGGCTGCAGAATACATTGAAGCCGCCGTTGCGCTTTGCGGAATCGGCCAGTTGGATGCCATCACGACTGCGCCGATCAATAAACGCTCGCTTTTTCTGGCTGGGTATCACTTCCCCGGCCACACAGAGTTTCTGGCGAAGCTTACTCACACTGATGAATTCGCCATGACGTTCATCGCTCCGGCGTTGCGCGTTGCCTTGCTGACGACTCACGTCCCGTTGACCGAAGTCTCCAGCTACGTCAAAAAATCCGCCCTCGAAACCCTGATCCGCCTGATTCATCGCGAACTGGTCGCGTTTGGATTCGCTCGCCCGCGAATTGCCGTGGCCGCGTTAAATCCCCACGGCGGCGAAGGCACCCTGTTTGGCTTTGAAGAAGCCGCCGAAATGATTCCCGCCATTGAAACCTGCCGCGAAACTGATGGCATTGATGTCAGCGGACCGCATTCCGGTGACACAGTGTTTTTGCGAGCTGCGCGCGGCGAATTCGATCTGGTGATTTCCTGTTATCACGATCAAGGGTTGATTCCAGTCAAATGCCTTTCTTTTGGCGAAGCCGTCAACGTCACCCTGGGATTACCGTTCATCCGCACTTCTGTAGATCACGGAACGGCTTTTGACATCGCCGGACAAGGAAAAGCCGACCATTCCAGTATGGTCGCCGCCATCAAACTGGCAGTCGAATTGTTTCAGCGCAAACATCCCCCTCAATAATCATTCAATAATCACGAAAAAGGCGATGTCATCCAGGTCACCTGAGCAACCTGGATGGCATCGCCTTGTTGTTATTAGCCCAACCGTCTGAGACGGGTTTCAGCAGCCTTACTTCTTCTTGGCTGGAGCTTTCTTTGCGGCTTTTTTCGCCGGGGCTTTCTTGGCCGGAGCTTTTTTCGCGGCCTTTTTCGCCGGAGCCTTCTTGGCGGCTTTCTTAGCCGGAGCTTTCTTCGCGGCCTTTTTCGCCGGAGCCTTCTTGGCAGCTTTCTTAGTTGCTGGCACGGGTTTCTTGCCTCCTTTCTTTGAGGTTGGTTTCACTGCTTTTTTAGCCGCTTTTTTAGCGACTTTCTTTGCAGCTTTCCTGGCAGCCTTAGCCTTTTTCGCGGGCTTGGCTGCTTTAGAAGTTTTGGTCGCGGCCTTTTTCGCAGCCTTCTTAGCCTTTTTCGCGGCTTTCTTCGCGGGCTTGGCTGCTTTCTTCGCCTTCGATTTTGCAGCAGCTTTTTTCGCCGGTTTACCGGATTCTTCGGGGGACGGTGAAACAACTACACTTGCTGCTGGTATCACGACCGGAGCGGGTTTGGGCGTCACATCAATCACTACCGGAGTCGTTTCAGACTGAACAAAGCTCGAAGCTTCAGGTTCAAAACTGGTCTCAACAGTTTCTTCCACGATCAAAGTTTGTCCGCCATCATCATCTTCATCTTCATCTTGTTCGCCAACCTGAACCTGAATCGTTTCGATTTCACGCTTGGCAATCAATGGTTCTTTTTCCTCGTCCTCGTCATCATCCTCGAAATCGTCGTCGTCATCATCAAGGTCGTCATCGTCGAAATCATCATCGTCTTTCAGATAATCGTCGTTCTCATCTTCGTCGTCGTCATCGCGATAGTCCTCATAATCCCACGGATCACGCTCATCGTCGTCACCAAATTGCGCAGCATAACCACGGGGACCGCCGCTTTGAGGAGCAAAATACATTTTGGACGACCAATCATCCTGTTCGGGAACGCCTATTTCCAGCTCATCTTTCAAAGCGCCAAATTTGACCATAAATCCTCCTAGATCGGTTTTGGGTGCTGTTATTGAGTTTGATGATGTAGATCTATGCGTTACTGCTGGCAAAAATTCGGCGGGATTATAGCACGTGACTTTTTAGTCGCTAGTGGCAGTCGGCAATTCTCGAAAATTGAAGCCGCCTTCCCGATTTTGCAATTGGCGGTTGGTGTGTAAAATGACGTATCGTTTCTCGAAAGAATCGGTTCAAGAAAGCAAACGCCCAAAGGTGAAGATTGACGATGAAGCAGGACAAGATCGGAATTGGATTGATCGGTACCGGTTTTGCGCGCAGCGCGCAGGCGCCGGCTTTTCAATTGTGCGATGGAGCGGAATTGGTGGCCGTTTGTAGCGGGCATTATGAAAACGCGGTCAAGGTCGCATCGGAATTCAAAATTGCCAACGCCTGTGAAAGCTACGAACAGTTGTTGGCGCTGGAAGAAGTTTCACTGGTTGTCGTTTCCGCGCCCCCTTATTTGCATCATCCGATTTCGATTGCTGCACTCAACGCCGGCAAGCATGTGATTTGTGAAAAACCGATGGCGATGAACGCCAACGAAGCCCGCGAAATGACTGAGCTGGCAGCGACCAAACCAAACCAGCTTTCGATCATTGATCATGAGTTGCGATTCAATCCGACCTGGCGACGCATGAAGGAATTGGTGGACGGAGGCTTTCTCGGCGATTTGCATCACATCAGCGTAACGATTGCTTCTGGGTTTCGGCATTCCGCTCAACGCCCATGGAATTGGTGGTCGCAAAAATCTGCCGGAGGCGGTTTGCTCGGAGCGCTTGGCTCGCACGCGATTGACGCCATCCGCTGGATGTTCGGCGAAATTGAATCCGTTTCGAGCGCCGTCGCGACGTTGGTTCCTGAACGCAAAGATCCCAAAACCGGCGAAATGAAAAAGAACGAAACCGACGATTATTGTTCGTTCCTGGTTCGGTTTGGTTCTTCGGAAGGCCGCACTTCTCATGGTGTAGTCATGCTGTCATCCCTGTTCGCCAGCGGCGGAAAAAATCAGATTACGGCAGTCGGCAGCAACGGGACGCTGGTGCTCGATGGTGAAGAAATGTTGTTGGGCGCAATCGGTTACAACCATCCCTTCGAAGAAATGTCGCTGGCAGACCGAGCGCGTGAAATTTCCGTCATTCCTGACAACATCTGGGCGCGATCTTTTTATCATTTGGCGCGCGAAACGGTTCAGGCTTTGCGTGAAGGCAGAACGGAAATCGCTCATGCCGCGACGTTCGCGGATGGATTGCGCTGCCAGGAAGTCATTGACTCCATTCTGCGCTCCGAAACGGAACAACGTTGGATCAACATTGGCGAGTGAGAACCTGCTCGCCGCCATAATCCCCGAACGTCCGCACATGGTTTTGGAAAATTGTGGCCGGTCGTGTATATTTCCGCCCTTGCCTGAGTCCCCACGACAGGTCGGTCAGGCAATATCAGCTTTTGATTTTCAATAAGAAACACAACATCAATTCAGGGAGTAATTCGATAATGGCAACAGTCAAGAGATACAATATCTTCTGTCAGAAATGTAACCAGAAATTTCCGATCTTCGCCTCGCTGCATCACACGATTGATGTGGATGGCTGGATCAAGGACAAAGCCGAAAACCACGATTGCAAAGCGTATGCAGATCAATTGGCGAAAGAGCGTGCGCCGCGCGCTTTGAACCCGATCAAGGCCTCGAAGAAAGGCAAATAAGCTTCGCTCGTGTGCGGTTTCTATCCGGCTGCCAGGCGTCCTGTCTGGCAGCCCAAAACTTTACTTTTCATTATTTACTTAAGCAGGTGACAAACCTGCTTGGCTGATTTTTTCGGAGGAGAAGGAGTCCACAAAATGCCAACCAAAATTACCGTCAACAACAATGGTTCATTGCGGGTCGAAGGCGACATCGAAATTTACGACGCCAGTGGTAACAAATTCGGATTGGCCGGTCGAACCGTGATCGGTCTGTGCCGATGTGGCCAGAGTGCCAACAAACCGTTTTGCGATGGATCGCACGCTCGCTGCGGGTTCCAGTCGCAAGTCGAGGCCAAGGACCTGCCCGCGCCTGCGCCCAAACCCGGCGCTTAAAAGTCATCGAAGTTACGTGAAGATTGACCAAGCAGACATCATCAAAAAAATACATCCAGGAATAAAATTATGAGCAAAGCAGCACCAACAGCAGGAGCCGGATTGCGCGATGTGGTCGCCGCGCCAAGTCGCATTTGTTTCATTGATGGCGAAAAAGGAATTCTGATCTACAGCGGTTATGACATTCATCAGCTCGCCCAAAACTCAAACTTTGAAGAAGTGGTCTTTTTGCTTTGGAACGGTCGTTTGCCAAACAAGGCGGAACTCGCCGAGTTGAACAAACAGCTCGCCGCTAACCGCGCGCTTCCGAAAGAAATCATTTCCTTCATCAAATCTTTCCCCAAAACAGCCGTACCGATGGACGCTCTTCGGACGGCTGTTTCGGCATTGGCGTTTTTCGATCCTGACAAAGGGGATAATTCGCCTGAAGCTCGACAGCGTCAGGCCATTCGGTTGACGGCACAGGTCGCAACGGTCGTTGCCGCGATTGATCGCATCCGCAATGGCAAAGAGCCGGTTGATCCCAATCCGGAACTCTCGCACGCGGGCAATTTCCTGTACATGCTCAACGGCAAAGAACCGTCCGACGTGGAAACCCAAGCCTTTGACATCGCGCTGATTCTGCACGCGGACCACGAATTCAACGCTTCGACCTTTGCCGCGCGCGTCACCGCCGGAACGCTGGCGGATATTTACGCTGCCATCACCGCAGCGGTTGGCGCGCTGTCCGGTCCGCTGCACGGCGGAGCCAACGAACAGGTCATGAAGATGCTGCTCGAAATCGGCTCGCCCGAAAAAGTGGACGAATACGTCGCCGCCAAATTTGCCAAAGGCGAAAAAATCATGGGTATCGGCCACGCCGTGTACCAAACCGAAGACCCGCGCGCCACGCATTTGCGTCGCATGTCCGAAGCCACCGGCAAACGCCAGGGCGACACGAAATGGTTTGACATGTCCAAACACATCGAAGATCTGGTCGTTGCCGAAATGGACAAAAAAGGCAAAAAGATTCGCGCCAACGTGGATTTTTACTCGGCTTCGACCTACTACATGCTGGGCATCCCGGTGGATCTGTACACGCCGATTTTCGCCGTCAGCCGCATCAGCGGCTGGTCAGCGCATGTGCTGGAACAGCTGGGCAACAACAAACTGATTCGGCCTCGCTCTGAATACCTTGGCGAAATGGATTTGAAATACGTGCCGATTGAACAGCGATAAACACTTTTAAGCTGGATTCGCCACCCCGCCAGCAAATGATATGAGAACGGAGACAAACAATGGATATCAGTCTTGTCACCTACAAAATTCCGATCACGGCGGAGGGGAAAGTTATGGGCGAAGTCAGAGTCAAGGTGAAGTTGACCAATTCCGGCGATGCTTTCAAAGCCAGGCGCGGCGAGCTTGAACCAGACCGAATCCGCTCGAAGGAAGTCGAGGCAGTTGTGGATACCGGCGCAGTTTGCACCGTCATTCCGAAATCATTGCTTCATGAACTCGGGTTGGAATTGGTCAAAGAACGCAGGGCGACCTACGCCAATGGCGAGAGCGAAATTGTCGGTTCTAGTGAGCCTGTCTGGATTGAGCTGGAAGGGCGAGGGGCATTTGATGAAGCTCTTGCCTTGGGTGAGGAAGTGCTGATTGGCCAAACCGTTCTGGAAAAAACAGACTTTTTGGTTGATTGCAAAAACAAGCGATTGGTTCCTGCTCACGCGGAAGGCGAAATTTTGCACGTCCGATAGCTTTCAAAAAAGAGGTTTATGAGCAACGTAATCATTTACACCAAACCCGGTTGTCCCTATTGCGCAAAAGCGAAAACCTGGTACACAGAACAAGGAATCGCTTTTGAGGAACGCAATGCGCAAGACAATCTGGCGTATCGTAAAGAAATGTTTGCCTACACTGATAACGACCCGACCGTGCCGGTAATCGTCGTTGATGGTGTGTTCAAACAAAACGGCTGGGAAGGTCGCGGCTGAACGGTTCACTAACGATCAGCCGTGAGTTGATCCACAACAAAAACAAACAAGGCGGTTCGGCAACAAGCTGAAACCGCCTTTTTGATTTGGTGAGCAAATGGGAAACCAATCAAAACCGACTCGCCGGGAAATTCTGCAAGCCAGCGCTGCCGCTTCGGCAGCGCTGTTTGCTGGCCAAGGAGCATTCGCAATGACAAATGCAATTCAGCCCAATCGGAAAAGCTCGATCACCGATGTCGCCGGCATCAAAATCGGCCACTTCACCGACG
>JAEUQP010000447.1 GCA_016789645.1 Acidobacteriota bacterium
GCCAATCGCACAGGCGGACGCATGTAATCGAAAAAGACCATGAACGTGCCGCCGTACGGAATCAGCGGACGAGTCAGCGCAATGCCGTTCATCACCGAACCCATGGCGTGTTCGCGGACTCCGAAATGGAAGTTGCGCCCGTCACGGTGTTCGGCGGAAAACGCCGGATAGCCAGCCAGCATGGTGTTGTTGGACGGAGCCAAATCTGCCGAACCGCCGATCAGCATCGGCAAACTGGCGGCAATCGCGTTGAGCGTTTTGCCAGACGCTTCGCGCGTCGCCATCGCCGTGCCCGCCGGAAATACAGGCAGTTTGGTTTGCCAGCCATCGGGCAATTTGCCGCTTGCCCAATCGCGCCATTCCTGCGCTTTGTCCGTGTGTGCTGTTTCATACGCGGCGAATTTCGCCTGCCATTCAGCTTCCTGTTGTGCGCCGCGTTCGATGCACTGGCGGAAGTTTTTCAACGCTTCTTCGGGAATGAAAAACGGTTCTTCAGATGGCCAGCCCAGATTCTGTTTGGTCAATTTGATTTCGTCAGCGCCGAGCGGTTCGCCGTGCGCTTTGCTGGTTCCGGCTTTGTTCGGGCTGCCGTATCCGATGACAGCTTTGACGCAAATGATCGAAGGGCGAGGATCGGCTTTGGCGGCGTTGACGGCGGCTTCGATGGCGGCGATGTCGTTGCCATCGGCGACGGTTTGCACGTGCCAGCCGTAGGCCTCAAAGCGTTTGGCGCGGTCTTCGGTAAAGGCCAGCGAAGTGCTGCCATCAATGGAAATCGAGTTGTCGTCGTACAGGTAAATCAAGCGGCCAAGTTTCATGTGTCCAGCCATCGAAGCGGCTTCGCTGGCGACGCCTTCCATCAAATCGCCGTCCGACACGATGGCGTAAATGTAGTAATCAAACAGTTCGTGACCGGGACGATTGAAATAGGCTGAAAGATATTCCGCGCCGATGGCCATGCCTACGCCGTTGGCGAATCCCTGACCGAGCGGGCCAGTCGTCGTTTCAATCGCCGGAGACAATTCCGATTCCGGATGGCCGGGCGTCAAGCTGCCCCATTGCCGAAAGCTTTTCAGTTGGTCGAGCGTGAATTCTTCGTAACCGGTCAAATGCAGCAAACTGTACAGCAGCATCGAACCGTGTCCAGCGGACAGCACAAACCGGTCGCGGTTGGCCCATTTGGGATTTTTCGGGTTGTGACGCATGACACGCGTCCACAACACATACGCCGACGGAGCCATTCCCATCGGCATGCCCGGATGCCCGGAGTTCGCTTTTTGCACGCCGTCCATGGCCAGCGTGCGGATGGTGTTGATCGAAAGTTGGTCGAGAGAGTTTTGTTCAGCCATTGTCGTTGTCTTCTTTTCTTCGTTTTATTCGACGAAGCGGCACGAAGATTTCTTACCGCAGAGGCGCAGAGAGCGCTGAGGACACGCAGAGTTTCTCGCGAAAAACTCTGCGTAAACTTTGCGATGCTCTGCGTCTCTGCGGTGAAAACAGCTTTTCATTGTCTTAAAACCATTCTTCGTGTTTCTTCGTGTGCCTTCGTGGATTGTTTTTAGTTTCTAAATTAAACCAGAAAACTTTGAAACAGGATTTCCAGGATTTTCAGGATGAACAGGATTCAAGCTTGGCGGGATGACCTCAACCACTAATGTTCCTGTCAATCCTGTCAAAAATCTTGTTCATCATGTTTTCTTACGCTCTGTCCCAAAGTTGGTTGTTCCGATTTAGTTTACGTGTTCACTTTGGGTGATTTCCTGTTGTTGGTTGACCAGGAAAACTGACAGAGTCTTTTCGGCAAACAGAGAATTGTTAATCAGCGTTTGCACGATGTAATCGCCGGGTTGTTGAAACGTGGTATTGATGAAAACGGTGACGTTGTCGGAATAACCGTTCGGCGTGATTTCAAATGCGCTGGGTTGCGAAACGGCGATGGCTTCGCGGTCGGGCGACAGAATCCGGACTTTGGTTTCAAACTGGCCTTCGCCTTCCCAGTGATTCAACACGGCGAATTTGATCAATCCGACAGGCAGTTGTGGCACGACGATTTGATGGAATACGCCCATCAAACTCAGACTGCCCGAAGCTTCGACGCGAATGTCTTCGCAGAAAATTGTGTATTTCAGTTCCAGATTGCTTGGTTTACTCATGGCCGAATTGTAACCGCCCCAGAGCGAAAAACGCTATCGGAGGACTGGCTGTTCGGAGGTTGCGTTTCAGCGAGTCACAAGTCATCTCGACACGCGCTGCTGAAGCATGAATCCTAAGGCTTACCGGGCGGTTTGATCTGGTTGAAAGGAATGTTGAGGATCGGATATTCGCGCCAGTTGTTGAAATCAAAATGCCACCATTCAATGTCGAACACCGTGAAACCGTCGGCTTCCATTTCGGCGCGCAACAAATCGCGCAACCGACGTTGTTCGGCGGTTCCGCCTTTGTAATTCGGATACGCGCGGTCAGTCATTTCGTCGTACTCGCTGGGCATTTGGACTTCCTGGCCGGTTTTCAGATCGAACAGCGACAAATCCACTGCACAACCGCGATTGTGCCGAGACCCTTGCGCCGGATTGGCGACAAATTTCTTCTTGTCGTCCGGCGTTGAATCCCAAAACAGTTTGGTCACAGCCCACGGACGATAACCGTCGAACACCAGCAATCCGTAGCCTTTTTTTCGCAGCCGTTGATTGATGCGGGCAAGCGCTTCGGCGGCAGGGCGCTGCAAAAACGCGCGGGCTTCGGTGTACACCGGTTTGCCCAGAAAGTTGTTGCTCTTGGCGTAGCGAATGTCGAGTTTGATCGTCGGATCAAGTTGGATGAGTTCCACCAGTTCGGCTTGGCGAAACTTGCCGGTTTCTTTTGGCGGTTCTGCGGGGCTTTGGGCTTGAGCGCCGCCAAATAGCAAAACAAGAAATAAGCATGCTTGCAGTTTAGGAATGGCTTGGAAACAGACAGGCCAGAAGCATTTTTCACCGCAGAGGCGCAGAGTTCCGCAGAGGTTTCGCAGAGACTTCAGAAAGGCTCTGGCTGATTTCTCTGCGCTTCCTCCGCGTTCTCCGCGCCTCTGCGGTGAGTTGGCAAGGTGAATTTCAGTTCGTTCTTTAGAGATCATAATTTTCCAGAATCTTGTGGGCGCGCAGCCAGACGCCGACTTTGTCTTTGGCTTTCAGCGGCATGCGTTGGGCGTCCCATTTTGT
>JAEUQP010000448.1 GCA_016789645.1 Acidobacteriota bacterium
TTGTTTTCGCCAGCCGAAGGCAGCGCCGAAAGTCGTTTTGAATTGAACAACGCGAATGCCGCCATCGCCGCCGATTACTGGGATGGTCGTTTGTCGCGCGAAGCTCATTTCGTCAGTTTGCTGCGTACACGCGCGCCACGCGCTGAAGTGAAAGACTTGACGCCGATTCTGGATGGAATGCGCAGCGTCAAAAGTCCGCTCGAAATTGATCTGATTCGTCGCGCTTCGCAATTGGCAGGCTTGGGAATTCTGGAAGCAATCAAAAGCACCAAAGCCGGGCTGTACGAATATCAACTGGACGCTGCCGCGCGATACATCTTCTTGGCCGGAGGCGCGCGCCTGGAAGGTTATCGTTCGATCACCGCCGCAGGAACGGCCAACATCTGGAACGGCCACTATTACCGCAACAACGCGCAGTTGAAAGACGGCGATTTGGTGTTGATGGATTTCGCGCCGGATTATGGTTATTACACCAGCGACGTAACGCGTATGTGGCCGGTCAACGGCAAGTATTCGCCCACGCAGCGTGAGTTGCTGCAATTCGTGTTGGAATACCGCAACACCGTGTTGAAACTGATTCGCCCCGGCATCACCACCAAGGCCATTTACGATCAAGCTCGCATTGCCATGGAGCCGGTTCTGCAACGCACGAAATTTTCCAAACCGGTTTACGAACAAGCCGCGCGCAAAATGCTGGAAACCGGCGGCGGCACGCTTTCGCATCCGGTCGGGTTGGCGGTTCACGACGACGGCCCGTACAACCGCGATGTGCTGAAAGTTGGTCACGTCTTTTCGATTGATCCGCAACTTTGGGTTCCCGAAGAAACTCTGTACATCCGTTACGAAGACGTCATCGTCATCACCGAAACGGGCTATGAAAACTTCACAGACTTTTTGCCGACGGAATTAAACGACCTGGAAAAACTGGTCGGACAAGGCGGCATCGGATTGAAGCTGCAACCCGCCTCTGACCAGGAATTGAGAAAACGCAAGTAACCAACCGTGAGCAATTCAGGACAACAAATAGAAACTGTCATTTTGCCCTGCCCTGATCTGGCTGAAGCCATCGAGTTTTTCACCCGACGGCTGGGCTTTCGGTTGGAGATGATCGTTCCGGCAGATGCTCCGCGCGCGGCGGTGGTTTCGGGACATGGAATTCGTTTGCGGTTGGAATCGAACGAACCAGAGAAGCCACACTCGCCCGATGTGGAAGGGTTGATCATCAGCCGGATGAACTCCGACTGGCACGTTGGCCGAGCCGGAATGCAGTACCGCGATCTGATTCCGAGCAGGCTCGGTGGGCGGTTCATCGCCTCGCACATTTGCATTCCCGAAGGCGGCGAAGTCCCAGATTACGTGCATTACCACAATGTCCGCTTCCAGATGATTTATTGCAAAGCCGGTTGGGTGCGCGTGGTGTACGAAGATCAAGGCGAACCGTTCGTGCTTCAACCCGGCGATTGCGTGTTGCAGCCGCCCGGAATTCGCCACCGAGTTTTGGAAGCCTCTGCGGGATTGGAAGTCATCGAAATCGGCAGCCCAGCAATTCACGAAACTTTCGTTGAACACGAGATGCAGCTTCCCACCGGGCAAGTCTTGCCCGAACGGTTATTCGGCGGGCAACGCTTCGTTCGCCACATTGCCAGTGAAGCTCAATGGACGATTTCGCCGATTGCCGGCTGTGAACTGCGCGATACAGGAATTGCGGCGGCTACGAGTGGCGTAGCTTCGGCGCGCGTGCATAGGCTTGCGGCTCAGGCTTCGGCTAGCAGACATCATCACGATGGAGAGTTTCTGTTTCTGTTTGTATTGAATGGTGCGCTGTATTTTGAGAGCCAGGCGGAAGGCTGTCAGCAATTGGCCTCAGGCGATTGTTTTGTGATTCCGGCTGGGATGGAGTTCACCTTGCGAGCAGGCGAAAAGCTTGAATTGCTGGAAGTGAGTTTGCCTGCTGATTTGTTGGTTGAATAAGCAGAAAACTCATTCACCGCAGAGAACGCAGAGGCAGCACAGAGGCTTTGGCTGGTTTCTCTGCGTAACCTCTGCGATCTCCGCGCCTCTGCGGTGAAAGAAAAATTTCAACCCTTTTGGCTTTTCAGCGAAGAAGACGGACACAGAGATTCCAGCGAACATTCCGCGCAATTCGGTTTGCGCGCTTTGCAGACGCGGCGACCGTGCCAGATCAGCCGATGCGAAAAATCAATCCATTCCTTTTTCGGCAGCAATTCCATCAAATCCTGTTCGATCTTTTCGGCATCCTTGTGTTTCGTCAATCCAAGCAGTTGGGTCAGCCGCGAAACGTGCGTGTCAACGACAACTCCAGTGGGAATACCAAAGGCCGTTCCCAAAACGACGTTTGCGGTTTTGCGGCCAACGCCGGCAAGCTTCGTCAGCTCTTCGAGAGTACGCGGAAGTTCACCGTTGTGTTTTTCCAGCAGCAATCGAGCGGTCGTTTGAATGGATTTGGCTTTGTTGCGAAAGAAATTGACCGAGCTGATGTCTTTTTCCAGTTCTGCCGGATCGGCATTGGCGTAATCGGCCACCGTGGCATATTTGCGAAAAAAGGTTGAGGTCACGATGTTGACTCGTTCGTCCGTGCATTGCGCGGACAAAATTGTCGCGATCAGCAACTCAACCGGGTTCGAATGATTCAACGCGCAGGTGGCGTCTGGATAGGTTTTCTTCAACGCGCGGATGATTTGCCGCACGCGGGCTTTGAGCTGCTCTTTCGTTTCTTTCATTTCGTCAAATGTTGTTAGGGTTTTTACGAATTCTGATGAATTTTGATCTTATGGGAGGCTCTCCAAGCGGTCAAACTGTCGAAAAATGAGGCCGTTCCCATTGAGAGAAGATTAATTACAAAGTTGCAGCATGTTTTCTTAACGATCAGTATAATGCGTTTACTTCAAAGCAAAGCAACAAAAACAACTTATGTCTTTGGATTCGGCCAGCAAGATTGCCCGTCAGATTTGACGGCATAAAATGTTTGAGCAGAAATTCGGTTCAATGAACACTCAAAAGAGTTTTCGGTAAGGAGATTTAGCAATGAGATTATCGGTAAGATCACTCACCGGTTGCGGGGTTGCAATGAGTATTCTATTACTAGCATCCCCCATTTTCGCCCAATCCAATTCCCAGAAACCTGCCGCGAAACCAACCTCCGCGAAAGTCGAGCCGCTTGACGAAAAAGAAAATCCCGAAATGATCGGCAAGCGCAACATCAATAAACATCAGATCAACTTTTATTCGATAGACAAGGAAGTTGGTATCGGACGCCAATTTGCGCAGGAAGTGGATCGTTCCGCCAAACTGGTCGAAGACCCAATCATCGTCGAATACATCAACAAGGTTGGCCAGAATCTGGTACTGCATTCCGACGCAAAAGTCCCGTTTACGATCAAGGTGATTGACGCCGATGAAGTGAACGCGTTTGCGTTGCCGGGCGGGTTCTTTTACGTGAACAAAGGGTTGATTCTGGCAGCAGACAACGAAGCCGAATTGGCCGGCCCGATGGCGCATGAAATCGCGCACGTTGCCGCTCGTCACGGAGTCGAACAGGCTTCGAAAGGCGAAATCGTCAACTGGAGCACCTTGCCGCTGATCTTTGTCGGCGGATGGGGCGGTTTTGGCGCGCGGCAGGCCGCGAGCATTTTCATTCCAGTGGGCTTTTTGAAGTTTTCGCGCAATGCCGAGTACGAAGCGGATATGCTGGGCGTGCAGTATCTGTGGGCGACAGGGTATGACCCGCACGCGATGGCAACTTTCTTCGAGAAACTTCAGGCACAGGAAAAGAAAAAACCAGGCACGATCAACAAAATCTTCAGCACGCACCCGGTAGTCGGCGAACGCATTGAGAAAGTAAATGCGCTGATTGCGCGGTTCCCTGAGCGCAGCGAATACACGATCAACACTTCGGAATTCCAACAAGTCAAAAATCGTCTGATTTCGTTGACGAACGCTCGTGCCACTGGCGGACGTGCCGGAGCTTCGGAAGCGGACGGCAAACGCCCGACTCTGAAACGTCGTCAGCCCGGCGCTCCCGGAGAAGGCACTGATGGCAGTTCGACCGGAACGGAATCCGCCGATCCCAAAGAACGCCCCACGCTTCGCAAGAACGGCGAAAAACCGCCGGGGAATTAATCGAGTAAATCAATCCGATTTTCATCTAAGCCTCAGTTTGCACAAACAAGCTGAGGCTTAAATTTTTGCGACACGGCGAATCCGAAATCAGTTCGCCGCTAACCGTTTGTCAATTTCCGCGCGAAGAATTTCCGCCGTCATCGTTTCGGAATCCAGCAATTGTCCATTGATAAACAAGGTCGGAGTTCCAGTCACTCCCAGAGCTTCGCCACGTCGCATATCTGCCGCGATGACAGATTTCACCGGCACGCTGTCAAAATCCTTTTCGAATTGCTCAACATTCATCTGCAACTGCAAGGCGAAGTTGCGAAGAATCCGTTTGAAGTCGGTGGTGTCTTTCCACAACTCCTGGCTTTCGTACAACAGGTCATGCATTTCCCAGTATTTGCCTTGCAGTTTGGCCGCCACCGCCGCTTGCGAAGCTGCCAG
>JAEUQP010000415.1 GCA_016789645.1 Acidobacteriota bacterium
TTTGGAGCGACTGTAATTGATCAGCACCGAACAGCCGCGCTTGGCCAGTTCCAACGCCGTAGCACGTCCAACGCCCGTGCCTCCGCCAGTGACGACAGCCGCTTTGCCTGCGATTTCCATAGGTGATTTCTCCCTGAAAAAGCAGCGCAACCTGCCGAGGTTGCGCTGAACTCTCACTTCTGCACATACGAGAACACGCAACGCGCGACTCTTACCCGCCGAACGCATCCAGCCCGGTGATGTGTTTGCCCAACACCAGCATGTGAACTTCGTTTGTGCCTTCGTAGGTGTACACGGATTCCAGATTGGCCATGTGCCGCATAATCGAATAATCGCCAATGATGCCGTTCGCCCCCAGAATGCCGCGCGCCGAACGGGCGATTTCCAACGCCATGCCGACGTTGTTGTATTTGGCCATCGAAACGTGAACCGGTTCCATCGTGCCCGCATCTTTCATTCGACCAAGCTGCAAACACAGCAACTGGGCTTTTGAAATTTCGGTCAGCATTTCGGCCAGTTTCTTTTGCGTCAACTGAAAGCCGCCAATTGGACGGCCAAATTGAATTCGTTGCTTGGCGTATTCCGTTGCGGTTTGGAAACAATCCACTGCCGCGCCGATGGCTCCCCAGGCAATGCCGTAACGCGCTTGCGTCAGACAACTGAGCGGGCTTTTCAATCCACCGCTGAGGGGCAGAATGTTTTCTTCGGGAATCAAACAATCTTCAAAGACAAGTTCCGAGGTGACCGACGCGCGCAAACTCATCTTGTGTTTGATTTCGGGCGCGGTGAAACCTTTGGTTCCTTTCTCCACCAGAAAGCCCCGAATCTTGTCGTTTTCATCGGTCTTGGCCCAGACGATGGCAATGTCGGCAATGGTTCCGTTCGTAATCCAGGTTTTACTGCCGTTCAACACCCAACCGTCTTTCGTCCGTTTGGCGCGCGTTTTCATGCTGCCGGGATCAGAACCGGAATTCGGTTCGGTCAATCCAAAACAGCCAATGACCTTGCCAGCGGCCATGTTTGGCAACCATTTCATCCGTTGCTCTTCGCTGCCGAAAGCGTAAATCGGATACATGCACAACGCGCCTTGCACCGAAACAAAGCTGCGAATGCCGCTGTCACCCGCTTCCAGTTCCTGCGTAATCAATCCGTACGCGACGTTGTTGACTCCTGCGCAGCCGTATTTTTCCGGCAGGTTTGCGCCCAACAATCCCAGCGAAGCCATTTCGGGAATCAGGTCGAATGGAAACCGGCCTTCTTCATAACATTCGGCGATGATTGGCCGGACACGTTCATTGACAAACGTGCGAACAGATTGGCGAACCAGCTTCTCTTCGTCGCTGAGCAGCGCGTCGAGTTTGAAAAAATCCACTTCTGAGGTGCTCATAATATTTCTCCTGTTGATGAATTTGTCATTGCTTGAATGATGGAAACCTGTAAGCGACAAACTACTATCTGGACGCAAAGTCGGCAAACGAAAGCAGTCGTTTTTCTTCAGGTTCGTTCGCCACTTTGTTTGACCGACTATTGGAGCTATTCTTTGCCGCAACGGAGGAAAAGCAATGGAATTGATTCTGAGACTAAAAGATGAATCAAAGCTCGAAGCGCTGCTCGCTGAGTTGCGTCGGTTCACAAAGACAGAAGGCGTGGAGATATCGGTTGAAAGTCTACAACGTTTGCCGATAGTTGAAACTTCCGAAAGCAGCGTTGATTGGGAGAAATGGGACGAGATTTTGAGCCGCGACAAGAGGCTTCCTGGTCAGCCTGAAATGTTGCCTCAGGAAGAAGAAGAATGGATAGCTGCGCAAATAAAAGAAATGCGCAGCGAGGAACGCGCTCAACACAAAACCCATTCAGCCCTATGATAAAAGCCGTCTTTGATTCTTCTGTTTTGGTTGCGGCATTGCTGACGCCTAAAGGTCTTTCCAGATCACTGATCGAACTAGCCCGATCAAGGACTTTTAAACTGTGTCTTTCGCCGGAGATCATCGCTGAAGTTCAAAAAAGATTGTTTACTCGCAAACATCTGCGTGAGCGTTACGATTACAGCGATGAGGAAGTGGCTTATTTCATCAACAGTCTCCGCAACTTCGTGACCGTCATTACCGACTTGCCAACGGTTCAAATCGTCCGTGATCCGAACGACGACTTTATCGTCGCAACTGCCATTAAAGCCAAAGTTGAATATCTGGTTGCGCGTGACAAAGATTTACTCACGTTGGGCGCCTGCGAAAACATTTCTATCATCACACCTGAAGTTTTCTTTCAAATTCTGAAGAATCAAATTCGAGAGGACGAACATGAATAACCAACCGATTCTGACTCACGTCGAAAACAAAGTCGCCACTTTGACCTTCAACCGCCCTGACAAACTCAATGCGCTGAGCAGCGATTTGCTGACTCAATCCATTGACACCTTGAAACGATGGAGCCGCGATTCGGAGGTTGGCGCAATCATTGTCACTGGCGCGGGTCGCGCGTTTTGTGCCGGAGGCGACGTCAGCAACATGGCCCGGCAAAACGACGAAGCGCCGCCTTCGCTGGAACAGCAGATTGACGGATTGCGCGAAGCGCAGGAACTATCCTGGTTGCTGTACAACATGCCCAAACCAACGATAGCCGCCGTTAATGGCCACGCAATGGGCGCAGGTTTGGGAGTTTGTTTGTCGTGCGATTTGCGCATCGCTTCGGAAACGGCGAAGTTCGGAACGGCGTATGCCAAAGTCGGGTTCGGCGGAGATTTTGGAACGACGTGGTTGCTGGCTCGATCCGTCGGCGCAGCCAAAGCCAAAGAGTTGTTTTTCCTCAGCGAAATCATTGACGCGACGGAAGCGCATCGGCTGGGCTTAATCAATCGCGTTATCGCTGCCGATCAATTGATGACTCAAGTCAGCGAAATTGCCACGCGCATCGCTCACGGCCCGCTGGTCAGTTATCGGTACATGAAAGCCAACGTCAATCAGGCGATGAGTTCCGATTTCCGCACCTTGCTCGACCGCGAAGCCGAAACGCATCTCCGCTGTGGCCAGACCGAAGACCACAAAGAAGGCGTCAAAGCTTTTATGGAAAAACGCCAGCCGAACTTTAGCGGCAGGTAAATCAGGATCATCCACGAAGTAACACGAAGCGGCACGAAGGTTTTGTCACATCTTCGTGATCCTTCGTGTTACTTCGTGGAGGGAGTTTTTATGAGCTTCACAGAAATCATCTACGCCAAAGAAAATCGCGTCGCGACGATCACGCTCAACCGTCCGGCAAAGCTCAATGCTTACTCTGAAGTGATGGTTCACGAAATCATCTCTGCACTGAACGACGCGCGCGACGACGATGAGATTCGCGCCGTCATCATCACCGGAACTGGTCGAGGATTTTGTTCGGGCGGAGACATTTCGCGCGACTTTCAGTATCCGGCGCGCTACCGAGGCCATCGAATGGAAGCCATGCTGGAAATGCGCGAGAACATGCATCAACTGGTGACGCTGCTTCAGCGCTTCGACAAACCAGTCATTGCGGCAGTCAACGGAGCCGCCGTCGCCGGAGGATTGACGCTGGCCTTGAGTTGCGATTTTCGCATTGCGGCGGAAAGCGCCAAACTCGGTGACACCAGTTTGAAGTTTTCGCTGATTCCAGACGAAGGCGGCGCGTACCTGTTTCCGAAGTTCATGGGTTTGGAGCGCGCCCTGAAGATGTCGCTGTTTTCCGAAGTCTATCCGGCTCAGCAGGCAAAAGAGTTGGGCTTGGTGACGGAAGTCGTGCCGGATGCCGAGTTGATGACGACGGCTCGGGCGTGGGCTGCAGCGTTGGCTGACGGGCCGCCCATCGCTATCCGCATCACCAAACGGATGATGTACAAACAGCAGACAATGGATTTGGCGAACGCGCTGGAAGATGCCGCGCTGAGCGTGATGGTCACGAACTATTGCGACGACGTGAAGGAAGGAACGGCGGCCTTCCACGAAAAGAGAAAGCCGAACTTCAAAGGACGGTAGATCGCTTTTGAAGAATCTTCTCCACGAAGGCACACAAAGTTTCACGAAGAAAAACAGATTCAGCATCTTTTCCCACTTCGTGTCTTCTTCGTGTGCCTTCGTGGATGAAAAATCCTTTTCTGAATTCGATTTACCCGTGCCAGACTTTCAGCCGTTCCAAACTCAGATTGAATTGCTTAATCCCCACCCACAGCAACACTGCGGCAATCACGTGAGCGGCGGTTGAAACGATCAGGATCGAATAGCGAACGGCGTGATCGTCGTGGAAGACCTTGTCGGTGAACAAAGCCACAGCCATAGGCCCGGCTCCCAGCCCGATCATATTCACAACAAACAGGTAAATCGAAGAAGCCTGTGCGCGCATGGCGTTCGGCATGATTTGCTGAATGGCTGCGGGAGCGACGCCAAACGGAGCCGCAGTGAAAAAAGCCGTCGGCACCAACATCACCAATGCCCAGTAAGGATTCGGCAACAACGGATACAGCATACCGGTTGGCGCCCAGGCCAGTGACACGATAAAACCAACTTTCATGACGGCATCGCGCGATCCTTTTTTGGTCATCCGGTCGGCGTACCATCCTCCGGCGGCGATTCCCAACGCGCCAAAAACAGCAACGATCACGCCGTACCAAAATCCGATTCTGGCCTCTGACCAACCGTGAGTGCGAACGAACATGCTGGGAACCCAGGCGCTGGTTCCATAAGAGGAAAACGACAGCAGCGCGAATCCTACGTTGTGACAGGCGAAGGTTTTCCAGTTCAATTTCAAATAAGCGATGACTTCTTTGAGTGGAATTTCGGCGTTTCTCAACTGGCCATCGGCGGCTTGCACCTTTTTCATTCCTCGTCGCAGCGGTTCGCGCACCGTGTACATCAACAAAGCCAAGACCACTCCGGGCAATCCAACGACGAAGAACACGACTTGCCAACCGCGCACTGCGCCAACCAGCGGCAATTCCCAATTTGGACGCGACATAAAAAATGCAATGGCTGAAGCGCCAAGAATGTTGGCCACGCCACTGCCGATGTAAATCCCCATCGAATACACGCTGATGGCCGTCGCCCGCCGTTGCGGAGGAAAGTAATCGGCAATGATCGAATACGCTGCCGGAGATAACGCGCCTTCGCCTACGCCAACGCCTATGCGTGCCAGCATCATGTGCCAGAAATTTCTGGCCAGCCCACACACCGCCGTGAAAAAGCTCCAGGCAACAAAGCCGACGGCAATGATTGTCCGTCGGCTTTTGGAATCGGCCAGACGTCCCAGTGGAATGCCGAAAAATGTGTAAAACAGCGCGAATGCCGGTCCCATCAACAAACTCATCTGAAAATCCGTGATGTACAGATCGCGCCGGATTGGCCGAACCAGCAGGTTCAGAATTTGCCGGTCTACGAAAGAGAAGACGTAAACCAGCGTCAAGACTCCGACGACATACCAGGCATAACCAGCCGCTGGGTAAGGTTCTTCAGTGAATTCGGTCTTGGCAGCAGAAACAGCAGTCGTTTGTTCGGTCATCCATTCGCTCCTTCACAGACATTTCGATGGTCAGCCCCGCTGGCAACCTGATCCGTTGCCAGACATATTCGCCAATCAAATGCGCTCATCAGATTCGATTGTTTACTTCTACTTCCATTGAGGATCGCAGAGCGATCAGGCCGAGTTGATAATCCAGAAGGCTGTACGGGGCTTCGTATCACGAAAAAACTGAATTCAAAAGCACTTTCCGGCTCAAAAATGATTAAGAAGCTTAGTTGTTTTACGAGATTGTGCTAAGATTCGCCCGCTTTTTGATTGAAGATTGGGCCAGTGATTACTGGATTTCCCAATCCCGATACGGTTCTTGCCGTTCCTTACGAACCACTAAAAAAGCACTCCAACCAAAGTGTGTTGCCTTCTTGTTTGGAACAGTTTTAAGTCTGCGATGGCTTGTTTGACACCTTTTGGGGAAAGGATGTGGCGGGAATACGCTGCATCTTGTTGAACAGACTGTCAGAGCTGTGGGCTTTAGGGGAACCCCGCCCCCATCCCATTATCAATCATTCAAAGTATTAAACTGGGAGGACTTTATGCCGCTAAAAGGCCATGGAGAATCTTCGAGCAAGGCGTCAAACCGTTTGCGGCCAATTGTCTGGTCAGCATCCTTAGCCAAACGGTTTGCGGTGCTTGCCTTTGTCGCAGTCGGATTGCTCTTCGCGCTGGATCGTTTGGGGGCGTTTGATGTTTTGGGGCAAAAAGCTCCGAATCGAACCACCAGGCAACTGGTACAGTCTGCGCCCAATGCCGATGATTGCAGTTACGTGAAATCGCCGGAGAATTATCGGGAAGTCGTCAGTCGGCATCGTAGCTCCATTTCGCAACTGACCGAGATGATTGCCGAGCGATTTGACCAGCAAGGACTGGCTCTGGTTCCGCCAGACAACATGCCTCGCAAAAATTTCGTTGACAACCTGATTTTCGGCAAAATGCAAAGCGCCGGGGTTGAATCGGCGCCGCTGTGCACCGACGAAGAATTCATTCGCCGCGTTACGCTCGATCTAACCGGACGCATTCCATCCTCGAGCGAAGTAACCAACTTCCTCAAAAATCAGTCCGCGAACAAACGCGACCTCCTGATTGATTCCCTGCTGAATTCCACGGAATTCGTGGACAAGTGGACGATGTTTTTCGGCGATCTGTACAAAAACACTTCCCAGTCTTCCAACATCGGACGGTTTATTGGCGGGCGCGAGGCGTTTCATAAGTTCATTTACAATTCCATCGAACAGAACAAAAGCTACGCCCAGATGGCAACGGAACTGATCACCGCGCGCGGAGACAGTTATGTAGATGGCGCGGTCAACTTCATCGTTGGCGGATTTGTTCCAATGGGACCGGCTCAGGATACGTACGACGGATACGCCGTGCAGACCGCGCAAACATTCCTTGGGCTTAGCTCGATGGATTGTCTGCTCTGCCACGATGGCGCAGGTCACCTGGATGCCGTCAACCTGTGGGGATCGAAAGTTTCTCGCTCCGATGCCTGGGGAATGGCTGCCTTCTTTGCGCGGACGCGCCGCCAACAGGTCAACGTGGGAACGACCGCCCAGAAACACATGATCAACGAAGCCACGACCGGTGAATATGATTTGAACACCACCACGGGCAATCGCAGTTCCCGGTTGCCGATTGGCAGCCAACGCAATGTCCAGCCGAAATATATGTTCGGCAACCGTGGCGGAGTTGCCACCGGAGAAGATCGCCGCACCGCCCTGGCCCGTTACATTACCGCCGATCCGCAGTTCGCGCGTGCCACCGTCAATTATCTTTGGGAAGAACTGATGGTCGAAGCTTTGGTCTCGCCCTCGAACACCTTCGACCTGGCTCGTCTGAATCCGGACGCGCAATTGCCGGATGGTTGGTCGTTGCAACCGAACAATGCCGAATTGCTGGAAGCACTGGCTCAGGAATTCAGCAACAACAGCTTCAATCTGCGCCACGTCATTCGCACCATTGTGCAATCGTCCACGTATCAGCTTTCGTCGAAATACCCCGGCACCTGGAAAGTCGAATACGTTCCGTTGTACGCGCGCAAATTCGCTCGTCGGTTGGACGCCGAAGAACTTCACGACGCCGTGGTCAAGGCAACCAACCTGCCTCCGGTGACCAATGCCGTCACACGAAACGGCGTAACCATACCGCGTATGCTTGGTTTCCCGATCATTGACGAGGCCGGAATCAAGTTGAGAGAGGTTCAATGGGCGATGCAATTGCCTGAACCGCGCGAGCCGCAATTTGGCCAGCAAAATGGTTCGTCAGCGAACATCCTGAACACCTTCCTGCGCGGCAATCGGGATACGAATTTACGACAAGCGGATTCGTCCATCTTGCAATCGCTGACCCAGATGAACAATGACTTCATCATCAACCGCATTCGCTACATTCCCACGAACAACAGCAGCACAACAAACACGGTCGGTTATATTGATCCGATATCGGGTTACAACACAGAAAGAATCCTTTCAACGGTCAAACGGTTGATGGAAACGCCGAACCTGACCAACGAACAGATCATCACCGAACTGTACCTGAACACGCTTTCTCGCAATCCGAGAGCCAACGAAATTCAGAAGGCATTGCCTTACTTCACTTCGATGGGCAAACAGGGCGCGATTGAAAGCTTGCAATGGGTGCTGCTGAACAAAGTGGATTTCCTGTTCAACTACTAATGCTGGCCGAGACGGCTGAATAAGAGAGGAGACAAAATGAAAGATCATCTTCAACCGGATCATTCTTGCGATGTTTGCCGACCGTTGCGGCCAGCCAATTCAGGACTCTTCGGAGGCCCTGTGTTGGGACGCCGCCAGTTTTTCCAGATTGCCGGAACCGGAGTGGCAGGTTCGTTCGTCGTTCCGATGTTTGCCAAAAACGCCGAAGCCCAAACCGGCGCTCAACTGTACGGACGGGCACGCAATCTGATTTATATTCACATGCAGGGCGCGCCGAGCCACGTGGACACGTTCGACCTGAAAGTTGGCTCGTGGACGCCCGCCGATTTCACACCGGACACAGTGGGGAACGGTGTGCTCTTCCCAAAAGGCTTGATGCCGACGCTGGCGACCCAGATGCAGCACGTCGCTATCATCCGCAGCGTTCGCGCTCCGGCGCTGGTGCATGGACTGCAGCAGATTTGGACGCAGATCGCCCGCAATCCAACTTCGCTGATGGGCAAGATTGCGCCGAATCTTTGCGCTGTGATAGCGCGCGAATTTGAACCGCAGCGTACGTCCGCCCATAAACTTCCGGGCTTCGTTTCGCTCAACGGCGGCAGCGTCGTGACCAATGGCTATTTCAGCGCGCGTTACTCGCCTTTCGCGGCCAATGGTTCAACCGGCGGTCTTGGCAACCTGACCAACTTTGCTGGCCCGCAGCCCTTTGATCGTCGTTTCCAAATGCTGCAAGAGCTGGACGGCGAAAATCGTGGCAATTCCCCGCTGGGCGATTCTGTGACAGACATGGACAGTTTTTACCAGCAAAGCCGCGCGATGATGTACAACCCGGAAGTGGATGCCGTGTTTCGGCTGACAACGGCTGAAACCCAACGTTATGGCGTCAACAACACGCAAACCGGATTTGGCAATGCCTGTCTGACGGCTCGCAACTTGTTGAAATCCAATTTGGGTACGCGCGCCATTCACATCAGCATTGGCGGCTGGGACAATCACACCAACATTTACACCGCCGGGGGCATTTACAATCCGGCGCGCCAATTCGACAAAGGCGTTGGCGAATTGTTGAAAGATTTGTCCACAACACCCGGCCTCAATGGCGGAACCTTGTTGGATGAAACATTGGTCGTTTGGATGGGCGAATTTGGTCGCACGGTGAGAACTGCGAACAACAGCTCGACTCCTGGATTGAACAGCGGCGCTGGCCGCGATCATTTCTTCCAGCATTTTGTTTGCTTCGCAGGTGGTGGAATCAGCGGCGGTCGAGCCATCGGCGAAACCAGCAGCGATGGATTTTCCACCGTCAATCCCGGCTGGTCGGAAGGCCGTCCGATCGTCAACGAAGACATCGCCGCCACCATCTATTCCGGCTTGGGCATTGATTACACCAAAACGCTGCACGACGATCCGTATCAACGCGGTTTTGAGTACGTGCCGTTCGCGTCGCAGGGAGCCTGGAAACCCGTCAAGGAAGTTTTCCAACGCAGCGCCGTGCCCGAACGCCCCCGATTGAACCCGCGCAACCGATAATTCGTATCCTTTTTTGGCTCCCGGCAGTAAAAAACCTGCCGGACAAAATCAAACAACCATCACCGCTCACGCGAGCAATCGCGTGGGCGGTTTTTCTTTTTTGGAGGCTTGAACATGACACATCAGGAATTAGTCGAACACTTTGAACGGCTCACGCTGTCGCCTGAGCTTTTTTCGCATCGCGAGCATGTGCGGTTGGCCTGGATTTACCTGCGTGAATATCCACCACTGACGGCCTTGGAAAAATTCTGCGACGGGTTGAAACGCTTCGCCGCTTCGCTCGGCAAAGCAGATCGGTACCACGAAACCATCTCGTGGGCGTATCTGTTGTTGATTCACGAGCGAATGGCGAAAACTGGATTGGCGCATTCGTGGGAGGCATTTGCGGAGGCCAACGACGACTTGTTCGATTGGAACCCAAGCATTCTTTCCCGGTATTACCGCGAAGAAACGCTGCAATCGGATGTGGCGAAACGGGTGTTTCTGTTCCCGGACAAATAACAACTGAGGAGGCAAGCTCAAACTAAAACTGGCGAATTCCTTGAGGCAATTGCTCACGGAATTCGCCAGTCTGTCACTTGGTAATTGTTAGTCGCCGGTTATCCCGCGTACGAGTGCAATCCCGGCAGAATGTAGCTGACGCCCAAATAGGTGAAAATCACCAACAGGAATCCAACCAGCGCGAAATACACGCTGCGGCGTCCTTTCCAGCCATGCGACATACGGGAATGCAGATAACCGCCGTAAGCGAACCAAGCCACCAGCGCGCCGGTTTCTTTGGCGTCCCAGCCCCAATACCGTCCCCAGGATTCGTTCGCCCAAACCGCGCCCGTCACCAACAGGATTGCCAATCCGGCAAAGGCGACACCGACCAGTTTGTAAATCAGGCTGTCAATCCGTTCCAGCGACGGCAAACTTGCCCGAATCTTATCGGTTCGGAAGCTGAACAACGCCAGGAAGCCCGTCACCACCAGCAAGGAAATCAGCGCGGCAATTTCGATCGGATTGCCCTTGACGCTCAGAATCATCGAATCCCGGCTTTGCGCCAACCAATTAGCGCCAATCGAAGTGATTTCGGCCACCGACTTCCCGACCGCTTGTTTGTCGAGCAGCGTCTTGCCAACCGTGTACGCCTGATCGTTGCCCACCAAGGCTCCGACGCCCGTCATAGTTTTAATGCCGTAAAACACCAGCCCAATCGTCGCAATCTGAGCGACAATCGAAGCCCGCAGCAACCAATGCCCATAGCGTTTGGCGGGTTCATTTTGGCGATACAAATACAAAGCGAAACAAACGGCTGTCGCCAGCAACGTCAATAACCCCAAAGTTGCGGCGATTCCTGCACCTGGTATGGCCACTCGTGCTCCAGGGTTCGTCACGCCAGACGCATGCGGAACCACAGGACTCAGGCGAAAGCTCAGCGAAAACGGATCAAACCCTTTGATGCCTCCCATCAGCCAGACGAAGACATACGTGGCAACGACAAATCCGGCAACGGTCAGCGTCATGGCTTCCATCTTCACGCCGTCTTTGATCAGATAAATGACTGCCATCGCAAAGCTGACCAGCGCCACGCCATAGCTCAAGCTGGCAACGCCGACGTGAATCGGTCGCCAATAACTGTCGAGCACTGGCGGCAGATTGATAAACTCACTGCCGATAAACACAGCCATCAACAAAATCAACGAAATCAGCGGAGTCGAAACCGCGCCAATGAATCGCGAGTTTTCTCGTTGGCTGACCAGCAACGTGGCAAAGCCTGCTCCGAAGGCGAAGGCGACAGACAGGTCATACAGATTGGCGAACGGGATGTAGCTGAAAAACCACCAGAAGTGATATTCGCCCGTGATCTGGTTCGTCATACGAATCCAGTTTTCACGGTCACCCGCTGCCACCCAGCGCACCAGCCAGCCGGAAAGATTGAAAAAGAACCCCAGCGACAATGTCCACAGACCCAACCGCTGCAAAAACGGAACCGGTGCCCAGAAATTGGTCAACAACGAAGCCGACGCAATCAAATAACTGAGCACGGCCAGCACGACCAATGCTCCGTCATTGGGAACCGCCGATGCGCCAAACTTGATGCGCGCCGCCAGAAGCACAATCGCTCCGACCAGCGGCAGCAACGAGGGTAAATAATTTGCGATCCCGCTGCCCTGCGACTCTTTCGCCGCAGCCGCAGCAATGGAAGCGTTAATTGAATTTGCTGCTTGAGCCATTGCTCACCTCCGAAAGGAAGAAAGAAAACAACCTACAAATTGACTGGCGGTTTCCCGTCCAGCAAAAGGAAAAGGGTTAAACAGCTTTCGGCTCGCGGATCAGCCCGATCAATCGTTTCGCGCGATCTTCAAAGCCAAGCCGGTTGCGATTGGAATCGCCGCCGACATACACATTGTTGTCTTCGACTACCAACCAAAGCCGTTGATGGGAAAAGAAAAAGACCAGCAACAGAGTCAGACACAAAATCGTGAAACCGACGTAAACGATCTTTGCGCCCGGGTCGTATTGCACCGAAAGAATATGTTTTTGCGACACCTTTTCGAAATCTGTTAGCACAACAGAAAACGGATGCGGATCAATAAATCGCTGTTTCAAAAACGGAGCGCCAGCAATCTGCCCGATGAAAGCTTCGTTGAATGCCCAGATGTCGCCCTGTTTGCCGTCGGGTGTGATGTACGAAATCAACGCCGCCGGATTCGCGTAGTCGGCAGAACCGATGGAAATTTTGCCTTCTTCGGTGAACTGCGCTCCGGGAATGAAGTTCACATATTTGAGCCGCGTTCCATCCGGCAATTTCGCATCGCCATTGCGTTTGATCGTCACATCCTGAGCGGCTCCTCCGGCGGTTGTGAATCGTAATTTGATTTCACGCGCGCTGTTCATTCCGCTCAGGGAAGCCTGGAAAAATCGGTAGCCGCGATAATCATACGGGTGATTCATGTGGATCAACGCATCGGTTTGCGTTCCTTTTTCCACATCGTCAATCCGTACCCGCGTCAGCCAATCCAGAGTGTTGCTGGCATCTACGCCACCTTCTTTTTTGATCGGCTTGTGTTCGATGTCCACGCCAACCAGCGTAAAGGGCAATTGCAGCCTCATCGCGCCAATGCTGTGTTCGCCGGTTGCGTTGTTCAGGTTGAAGGTTTGTTTGAACATCACATCGGTGGATTCGCCCGGAGCGATTTCGGACATTCCCGTGAAGCCCCGGCTGGTCATGAATCCGCCGAAAAAGATGGTCAGCAATCCGATGTGAACGGCGTAAGCTCCCAACCGATTCCAGACTCCACGTTCGGCAAATACCGTGGTTCGAGTGTCTTCTTCGGTCACGCGAACCTTAAATCCGGTCGCGCGCGCCGCAGCGACAGTGCGTTCCGTCAACCGTTTGCGGTCGCCAACAACTTCGACTTTTTCCCTGAATTTTTGCGTCATGGCAAACGTCGGCGATGCAGTCAGCTTCTTTTTGGCGACGAAGCTCCAGGCCGAAGGAAAATGATCAATCGAAGCCAGAATGATATTCAAACTCAGCAGCAACAGCAGCAGGTTGAAATACCAGACGTGATAAATGTCGAAAAAGCCCAGCGTGCCGTAAACGGTTTTCTCTGACGGAGTCAGTTCCGCGTAATAATTTGGGAAAGATTCCAGTTCGATCTGTTGAATCAGCATGCCGATCATGCAAGCGATAATCAGCAGGATCAGCAGCACGATGCCAAATTGCACCGAACTGAGCAGATTCAGAAACCGATCAATGAATGAAACCGTGTTGACTGCTTTGGCCTGTTTTCCCGACTCGGATTTTTTTTCTTCCGTTGGAACCAGTTCGCCAGTGACAGTGGAACTGGCCGCTACGGCGGACAATTCCTGGCCATCAGTCAAACTCGAACTGACGGCGGGTTGTGATGCAGAAGATTGCGCAGTTGTCATTGCTTTACCTTACAAAAACGGAACAAGGAAACAAATGATTGCCTATTAGGGACAACTTTTTCAGGTGGAGCCGCAGTGTAGCAGTTGAATTTTAGCCGCGCAACAACCGGCTCTTTGCTGGCTTTTCTGCTTTCCTGAGGGCAGTGATGACAGGTTGGGGACGCTCGGCTACAATCGCGATTCTTCTTTTCCCGAAAGATCATTCAAGGAGTCGGAGTGTATAACGAAGAAGCCCAATTGTCTGAACCAAGACCTTTTCGGGTCTGCCAAAGCTGCGGACAACTCATTCCCAGCCGCTCTCTTCAGTGCCAGTACTGCAACGCAATTTCAGAGGAAGGCATCGCCTTGGCTGAACAGGAAGGTGAAAGCCGAATTCTGAATGATCTGTTCACGCGCGGAGCGCCGATCACCCCGATTCTTATCGGCATCAATGTGGCAATTTATCTGCTGATCACCTTTACGGACGGCGGTAATTTCTGGTCAGCCCTGACCACGGGCGCGGATCGTTTCACGCTGCTGGCCTTCGGCGCGCAAAACAGCGAACTGATCAGAAATGGCGAATGGTTTCGGCTTCTCACACCGGCGTTTGTTCACATCGGACTTTTGCATTTGGGATTGAATTCGTATGTGTTGTGGACGATTGGCCCTTTAGTCGAAAAGCTTTACGGTTCGGCGCGATTCCTGTTGATTTATCTGCTGACGGCTGCGGGCGGTTGTCTTGCCAGTTTTCTGAATCATTGGCTCAAAAACGATCTGGTCGGAGCCAGCGCCGGAGCGTCTGGCGCGATCTTCGGATTATTCGGCGTAGTGGCTGCGTTCAGCTATCGTTACCGAGGCGAGTTGCCAGAACGGTTTCTGCAAGCCTTGAAATCCAGCGTGCTGCCGGCAATCGCCGTCAATCTGGTGATCGGTTTTTCGATCAAGTACGTGGACAACGCAGCTCACATCGGAGGCTTGCTAACTGGAGCGTTGCTGGCCTTCGTCATCCCGTATATCCCGGCGAATGTTTCCCAGCGAGTTTCCCGAATCGGATTGGTGATTTTGGCCATTTGCGTCCTTGTCGTTTTGACGAGCTTCGCCCTGGCCTATCGCCACAGCCAGCCGCTGTTGAATCGCCGCCCCAATAAAGTCGAAGCGTTTTTGAACAATGTTGAAGCCGCAGATCGTGCGATGGTCACTATTTTTCGCTCTGCTGACGGAAACTGGAAACCAACGCCACAAGACATTTCGTTGCTGACCACCGCAACTCAAGCCTTGGAAACCAGCGTTGCGCCAGACGCCAAGACAGAAGAGATTCGACTCAGCTTTTTGCGACTGCTTGGCCAACAAAAGGAAATCATTAGCCAGTTTCCGCCAGATACGCTCCGCGAAAAACTGGAACCCAATGGCGAAGAATTTTTGAAGCAGCGAAAAGCATTTGAAACCTGGCTGAAGCAGGATGGACCGACTTACGGTTTTACGCTTCGCGAGCCAACTGAAAAAGAAAAATAAGGCAATCAAAACTTCATAGAGGAGATTTATGGCAATCAAAAAAATCGGAGTTTTAGGTGCAGGCTTGATGGGTTCAGGCATTGCGCAAGTCGCCGCTTCAAGCGGTTATGAAGTCATCCTGGTCGAAGTCAGCGAGGATCTGGTCAAAAAGGGCTTGAGCGGTATCGAAAAGTCGCTGGCCAAATTCGCCGAAAAAGGTTCGATCACCGCGGAACAAAAAGACGCAACGCTGGCCAGATTGCGCGGAACCACCAAACTGGAAGAACTGGCCGACGCCGACGTCATCATTGAAGCGATCATCGAAAACCTGCAAATCAAACGCGAGACGTACGCCAAACTCGACCTGCTTTGCAAAGCCGAGACGATTTTCGCCTCGAACACGTCTTCTTTGTCCGTGACGGAGATGATGACGGCCACCAGCGTGGAACGACAACGCCGTTTTGTCGGCATGCACTTTTTCAACCCGGTCCCGTTGATGAAGCTGGTTGAAGTCATCAAAACTATTTTGACCGACGAAGCTGTCTACGCCGAAGCCGCCGCGCTGGCCGAATCCTTTGGCAAAACCGTCGTGAAAGCCGGCGACAAAACCGGTTTTATCGTCAACCGCCTGCTGGTTCCGTTTATGCTCGACGCGATTCGCGTCTATGAAGAAGGACTGGCGTCTGTGGTGGACATTGATAACGGCATGAAACTTGGCTGCAATCACCCGATGGGCCCGCTAACGCTGGCGGATTTTGTTGGACTCGACACGACGTATTACATTGCCAATATTATGTTCGAGGAATTCAAAGAACGCCGGTTCGCTCCGCCACCACTGCTGAAACGCATGGTTCAAGCGGGTTTGTATGGCCGTAAATCGGGGCGAGGTTTTTATGATTACTCCGATCCGAAAAATCCCAAGCCGATGAACCTGGTCTGAAATGGATTCGACAAAAGCGACAATTCAGATTGACCGGCGCGATTCCTACGCGCTGGTCACATTGCGGCAAAGCGCCCTCACTGCTGCAATGCTGGACGAATTACTGAGCGCATTTTCCGAACTGCAAAATGACGCGTCGGTTCGTGTTGTGCTCCTGACCGGGACCGGGAGCTTTTTTGCCACCAACCCGGAATTGAAAGACCTGTCACCGGAACAAGCCAGAACCTTTTCGCTGAAAGGCCAGACGCTCACCCGCTTGCTTGAAACTCTTGGCAAGCCAGTCATTGCGGCAATCAATGGATTGGCGTCCAGTGGTGGGTGTGATCTGGCGTTGGCGTGCGCGTGGCGAATCGCGGCGCCGAATGCAGCGTTTTCGTATCCTGAAATTTCGTCGGGCTTCTTGCCAGCATTTGGCGGCGCAGTTCGATTGGCCAAAATCATTGGCAAAGCCCGCGCGTTGGAATTGTTGCTGACCGGGAAATCGCTCTTCGCAGACGATGCGCTGAACTTCGGTTTGGTTAATCGAACCGTTTCCTTGCCTGAAGATTTGTTGCCGAATTGCAAAACGTTGGCACAACGAATCAGTCGCAATGCCCCAGTGGCAATTAAATACGCAATCGAAACGGTCAATTTTGCTGCTGAAGCTTCTCTCGAAGACGGATTACGGTTTGAATCGTCACTCTTCGGATTGTGCTTTGCGACGGAAGATGTTGCAGAAGGAACAAATGCGTTCTTGGAAAAACGCCAACCGGTTTTCAAAGGCCGATGAGTTTCATTGCAGGTCATTGTCAGCATTAAAGTTCTGACCTGTAGGGCAACCAGAGCCTTGCTTGACCACATCAAGGAGGCTCACTATACTGCAGACCGAGTGATCATGAAGGATTTCCCAGAAGGTCATATTATTGAAGGTGCCTTACGAGCCGAAGGATTGCGTGTGGCGATTGTCGCCAGTCGGTGGAACGATTTGATTGTCAGCCGGTTGGTCGGCGGCGCGCAGGATGCTTTGCGCAGATTGGGTGCACACGATAACGATCTCACCTTAGTTCGTGTGCCAGGCTCGTTTGAAATTCCTCTGGCCGCTAAAAAGTTGGCGTCAGGTGGACGGTACGATGCGATCATTTGCGTGGGAGCAGTAATCCGCGGCGAAACCCCCCATTTCGATTATATCGCGGCAGAAGTAACCAAAGGCATGGCTGCGGCTTCTTTAGACACAGGCGTGCCGATTGCTTATGGCATCATTACGGCTGATACGGTTGAGCAAGCCATCAACCGTGCGGGCGTAAAAGCAGGCAATAAAGGCTTTGAAGCGGCGATGGCTGCCGTGGAAATGGCTAACCTGTTAAAAGAGCTGTGAGGCAAAGTTGGCTGCTCGATTTGACCTCTCTTGATGTTCAAGCATTGAGTGCGTCTCCCTAACTTTCTTCATTGACTCAGGAATTCATACGGAAAAACAACATAAAATTATGGGTGCTCGGCGTAGAGCGCGCGAATGCGCGCTACAAATGCTTTTCTCATACGACGTGACTCGCCCACCGGTCGAAGAACTGGTTGAGACTTTCTGGGGGGAATTGGCGGAAGCGTCTGAAGAAGTTCGTGA
>JAEUQP010000483.1 GCA_016789645.1 Acidobacteriota bacterium
TGTTCGACTTTCACGACAAAATCGCTGCCTTGCCCGGTTCGACCGAAGCGCGTGAGATGGTGGTGAAAACCGCGTTGGAGTATCTGGACAGTCTGGCCAAAGAAGCGGAAGGTGATGTCTCGTTACAAAACGAATTGGCAGCGGCTTATCAGCGAATTGGAGATGTGCAAGGGTATCCAAGTCAGGCAAATCTGGGGCATCTGGATGCGGCGTTAAAAAGTTATCGCCGCAGCATAGAACTGTCAGAAAAATTGCGCCTCAACCAAAAAAGCGAAATGGAGTTGTTACGTAGATTGGCTGAAACGTATGCCAGGGTTGGTGACGTGGCACGGCGTCTGAACAAGAGGGAAGATGCCCGTGAGGCGTATCAAAAAGCTCAGGCGTTTTCGGAACAGTTGTTGGCAACCGACGCGAAAGATGAAAGAGCTTACTACACGACGATTCAGATCAGCAGCGGGCTTGGAGATTTGGAAAACCTGAACGGCAATCTGGGAAATTTTTTGAAGTATCGCCATCAGGCAGTTGCAGCCGTCGAACGCTTGCACAAGGAAATACCGTCCGAGCGTTCCCGCCATGCCTTGGCTTCGGAATACTTGAAATCAGGTTATGCGCTCCTAAAGAGCGGCGCGTTGGACGAAGCTTGGAAAATTAACCAGCGAGCCTTGGAAATCGAAACTGAATTGCTCAACCAAGCCACGGGCAATCTGGCATATCGTCGGACACTCAGCAGTATTCATTCAAACCAGGGAGAGGTGGAACGCGCCCGGAATAACATTTCGTCGGCAGTGGAGCATTACAAACAAGCGTTGGCGATTAACGAACAAATTGCGGTTCAAGACCCGAAAGATGCTTTGGCGAGATACAACGTCCGTTTTCAAGCAGCTGCGTTGGGTGATGCGCTGCTGGAACACAACGATCCGCGGCAAGCGTTAATCCCATTACGAAAAGCATTGGATCGTGGCCCTGAGGCCACACCACTTCCGCCGGAAGCACGCATCTATCAAATTTTCATTTATCTCAATTTGGCACAGGCTCAATGGAAAACTGGCGACCGAGAAGGCGCAAAGCAGAGCTTGAGTGAATCTCGTAGCATTTTAAAATCCATGCCCGTCAACAGAATCTATGCTTCAGGCGTCAACGCACACAGCGCTCAAATACGAATGGGAAAATTGATGATGGATCTGGGCGATGATGATCAGGCGTTGAGTTACCTAACGCAGGCGTTGGATTCCATTCGTGCCCAGATTGCCGCCAAACCAAGTTCGATTAATTTGCGACGCGATTTGCCAGGATGTTACGACGCGCTGGGCAAATATCACGCAACGCTCGCCGCCCGTTCCGGACTTTCCCATGAACTACAGTTGGTTCATTGGCGCGAGGCTCGGCATTGGTATCAACAGAATCTGATGGCTCTCCGGGAGCTGGTTACACAGTTTCCCGGCGACATTCAGAGTGCGCGTTACATGGAAGAAGTTTCTCAAAAAATTGCCCGATGTGATGCCGCGCTGGCCGAATTAGCCGTCACACAAAAACGCTGACATCGCACCTGCCTTTTGCCAAATTCCAACTCATCAAAAAGTTGACTGTCCGGTTTGCCCTACTTGTTCTTGCCTTTTCCCGAAATTGCCAAAAAATTTTTAGACAATGACGAACTTTGCCGTTCTTTTTCGCCTGTCCGGGTGAGGCGCAAAAAATGCGATTCACGCGAATCGCGAAAGCCTTCTGTTTCGATCAACCCAACATTTACACAGGAGAAAAATTCCATGAAAAATCAGATTACTCATCGGTCAATTTTTGAATATGCCATCAAAGGCAACATCGCCAAACTCAAGGCCACTTTGGGGTTGGTTTGTCTGTTGGCGTTGGTTGTGGCGGCTGGATTGGTTGCTGGGCGTTTTGCGCTATCGGCTCAGGCCAGCTCAGCGTCCATCGCCTCCGTCGCGGTCAATTTGACGCCGGAACAGATGGAAGCTGCGATCGAAAAATACTTTGCTGATGCCATGTCACTCGATGCACAGCGATACGCAAGCAACTTCACGGAAGATGGTGTATTGGAAGACCCGGTCGGAACTCCGCCAGTTCAGGGCAGGCAAGCGATCGCAGCATCCTTCGGCAATCTCACTGCTTTGGTCAGCCAGGGCAAAGCCAAAGTTCAGGAAGTGATTCCCGGCGGTCAGGAAGCGATCGTCAACTGGAAGATCAACGTGGTTACCGTCACGGGTAAGAAAATCACGATTGACGGCATGGGGGTTTTCAAATTCGACCAGACCGGAAAGCTGCAATCGGTCAGAGAGTTTTGGGATTTGGCCGCGTTTCTGGCGCAGCTGTAGAACTGACGACAGGAGCCGTGGGCAGTATGTGGGCTTGATCTCGCATACTGCCGTTTTCATGAACGAATCAGGTTGTTATTTCAGTTTTGGCAGGTTCGTTTAAGGCAGCCAGAACAGTTGCCAAATCTCCGCTGAGCATCGCCGCGACCTTCAATCGCAATCCGGGAAAGACGCGGCTTTCGACAATTCCGTCTTCGTTTGGATGCAACAAAACATACTGCTCATCCTGCAAACTGAACCAGTCAATTTGCTCATCGTACACACGCCAGACGATGTATTCCTGCACGCCGTTGCGACGATACACATTCAACTTTTCACGCAAATCATACGACGCGCTGCTGGATGCAATTTCGACGATTAACTCCGGCGAACCTTCCAGATAATCATCTTCGGTGACACGCGAACGGCCACCGTGCGCTTCATCAATTCTGAGAACTCCGTCTGGTTGAGGCTCATTGTCCTGATCCAATCGAAGCGTAGTATTGTCGCTGAAATCCGTTTCCGATTTAGCCGCGCTGTAAACCCCCAACCATGTCATCATTTTTCCGTGTGGCTTTCCATGGCTTTTGTGGCGAACAGGCGATGGCATATAAACAACCCCTTCTATTAACTCAGCTTTTTTTACTTCTGGCATCGAGTGATAACGGCGCTCGAATTCGGCGCGGGTCAAATGGTCGCCGGGTTCTAAAGGTAGAGGCTGGTCTGGCTTGGTAGAAGGTGATTTTGCCGGAGCAACCTGAGTTGCGGCTGATTTGGTTGTCATTACTGTAGCCATAAATCACTCTCGATTTCAGAAGGTTTGTTGGGTGTTGAAATGGCGACAAAATTATAGCCTGTTCCTTTCTTGCTGACGAACAAAAGCCTGCTTGTTGCGATTGGACGCGGCAAGCAGGCTTTTGACCTTTGGATTCAGGGGAAGTTTATTCATTGACTTTCAAAACCGCTAAAAACGCTTCTTGTGGGATTTCGACTTTGCCGACGCGCTTCATGCGTTTTTTGCCTTCTTTTTGTTTTTCCAGCAGTTTGCGTTTGCGCGAAATGTCGCCGCCGTAACATTTTGCCAACACGTTTTTGCCGACGGCTTTGATGGTTTCGCGGGCGATGACGCGGGTTCCGATGGCGGCTTGAATGGCGACTTCGAACATCTGGCGGGGAATCAGTTTGCGCATCTTGTCCACCAATGCGCGCCCACGCGAATAGGCAACGTCTTTGTGAACGATCAACGACAGCGCGTCCACCTGATCGCCCGCAACCAGAATGTCCAGTTTGACCAGATCGGAATCCCGATAGCCGGCGAAGTGATAATCCAGCGACGCGTATCCGCGCGAAACCGATTTCAGCCGGTCAAAGAAATCCAGCACGATCTCGTTCAGCGGCACTTCATAAGTCAGCATCACGCGCGTCGGCGACGCGTAATCGAACCCTTTCTGCACGCCGCGTTTTTCGTCCAGCAAGGCCAAGATTCCGCCCAAAAATTCTTCGTTGGTCATAATCATCGCGGTGATGATCGGTTCTTCAAACTTTACGATGTCGCCCGGCGGAGGCAACTTCGAGGGATTGTCCACTTCGTGAACTTCGCCGCGCACGTCCGTGATGCGATACCGCACGCCCGGCGCTGTCGTAATCAAATCCACGTTGAATTCGCGCTCCAACCGTTCTTGCACGATTTCCATGTGCAGCAAGCCCAGAAAACCGCAGCGAAATCCGAAGCCAAGCGCCGTAGAAACTTCCGGCTCGAAAAAGAACGACGAATCGTTCAACCGTAGTTTTTCCAGCGCGTCGCGCAGTTCTTCGTACTGGTTCGGTTCAACCGGATAAATTCCGGCAAAAACCATCGGCTTGATTTCCTGAAATCCTGGAAAGGGTTCAGTGGTTGGCCGAGCGGCTTCGGTGACGGTGTCGCCTATGCTGACATCGGCGACGGTTTTGATGTTGGCGACAATGAAGCCCACTTCGCCCGCGCCGAATTTTTCGATAGGGCGCGGTTTCGGGGTCAGTACGCCAAGGTCTTCAACCTCGTGTGTGGTGCCTTTCGCCATCAGCCGAATCTTCATTCCCTTGCGCAATTCGCCGTCAATCACGCGCACCATGACGATGACGCCGCGGTACGGATCGAACCATGAATCGAAAATCAGCGCTTTCAACGGAGCTTCGGTGGAACCTTTCGGCGGCGGAACTTCGTGAACGATGGCCTCCAGAATTTCCGTGATGCCAATCCCCGCTTTTGCCGAAGCCATCACCGCATTGTGGGTGCCCAGCCCAATGACATGTTCAATCTGCTCTTTGACCTTTTCCGGCTCCGCACCGGGCAGGTCAATTTTGTTGATGACCGGAATCAGTTCCAGATGGTGATCCACCGCCAGATACGCGTTGGCCAACGTTTGCGCTTCGACGCCCTGGCTGGCGTCCACGATCAGCAGCGCGCCTTCGCAAGCGGACAAGCTGCGCGAGACTTCGTAACTGAAATCCACGTGGCCGGGCGTATCAATCAAATTGAGAATGTAATCCTGACCGTCTTTGGCTTTGTAATTCAGGCGAACGGCGTGCGCTTTGATGGTGATACCACGCTCACGTTCCAGATCCATCGCGTCCAACACCTGATCAGACATTTCCCGCTGTTCCAGCGCGCCAGTGGTTTCCAGCAACCGGTCAGACAGCGTGGTTTTGCCGTGGTCAATGTGTGCGATAATCGAAAAATTGCGAATGTTTACAGACATAAATGAATAGCGTTCTCTTCGAAATGAGGCTGGTAAGTTCGGAGAATACAGGCGCAGCCCGCGAAAATCAAAACGCGCGTTAGTCCATCTTGTTCTCCAAGCTGCGCCACAAGTACCAGGAGGCAACGGAGCAATACGGTCGCCAGCCGTTTTCATCAGCCACCTGTTCAATCTGGTCGGCGTTGGGCAAGTCATCAAAACCGTAAGCCAGTTGAATCCCTCGCCGAATGCCGAGGTCGCCGACCGGCAGCACGTCAAATCTGCCCAGCGAGAAAATCAGAAACATATGCACCGTCCAGACGCCGATGCCTTTGACGGTTGTGAGCATTTCGATGATTTCGTCGTCAGTCATTTTCGACAGGCGATTGAATCGCAGCGTGCCGTCTTCGGTTTTGGCGGCAATGTCTTTGATATACGAAATTTTGGGAAATGAAAT
>JAEUQP010000502.1 GCA_016789645.1 Acidobacteriota bacterium
TGACACAAACGCGGCAATCACAATCACAGTCGTCGTGCCGATGACGACTCCCAGAATCGTCAAAAACGACCGCAGTTTGTGCTGCCATAAGGTGTCAAACGCCATCCAGATGTTTTCGCGGAAATCTTGATGAGTCATAAACGTTCACTCGTGAATAATCAGGCTGCTCCGATCTATCTCGACAAAACTGTGTTGCTCAAACGCCTCCACAATGCTGTCGAGATTTCGCTCGAATATCGTTACAAGGTCAGAGTTCCTGATGTTTCCGGTTGAAACTAAAAGCAATTTGAAAGGTTCGTGTTTAACGCGAAACGAAAGGACAAAGTCCGCATCTTTGGTAATGACAATCCGTTGCTCGGCCAAAGAAAGTTCGTTGATAGCGGTATCTGGCGTGCGATTTCCCAAAGGCAGATCGAGCGTATGAACGACTTCGTGACCGGCTACCCAGAGGAATTCGGCCAGACGATGCGGCAGTTGGGCGTCAACGATGAACTTCATACGAGGGCAAACTTCAGATCAAAGCGGCTTTGACACTTTTGACTTTGACGAACCGGGCAGCAAAAGCCAACGCGGCGCTGATGTCTTCCCGCTCCAGGTCTCGGTAATCGGCCAGAATTTCTTCAGGCGTCATGCCGGAACTGAGCAAATCGAGAATCATCTCCACCGGATACCGCAATCCACGAATCGTTGGCTGGCCATGGCAAATGTTCGGGTCAATGGTGATACGGGATTCTGCCGAATCTGAGTTGTTGGTCTGATTCATAATTAATCTCCTTGCCGCGGATCATAGCACAGCAGAAAAGACAGCTTGTGCTGCCACAAGGTGTCAAACGCCATCCAGATGTTTTCGCGGAAATCTTGATGAGTCATAAATCACTTCCATTTCCTGCCTAATCCGCACGCATTGCCGTTACCGGATCAAGTCCAGCCGCACGCCAAGCCGGATACACGCCAGCGATCAAGCCGACTCCGCCAGAAACTCCAAGCGCCACGGCGACGGCCAGCATCGGCAGCGAAGTCGGAATCGGCGTCAGCGTCGAAACCAGTTTGCTCAAGCCCCAGGCGATGCTGACGCCGACAGCTCCACCGGCCAGAGCCTGAATCGTGGATTCGACCAGAAACTGACGCAGTATGTCTCGCCGACGCGCGCCCAGACTTTTGCGGATGCCGATTTCCTTGGTTCGTTCGGTGACGCTGACCAGCATGATGTTCATGATGACAATGCCGCCGACAACCAGTGCAATCGAAGTCACGCCAACGGCGACGACCTGAATCGTGCCGAAAATTTTATCGCGCAGATTGTTCACGGCGCTGGGCGTGATGATGCCGAAATTGTCTTTTTCGTTTGGCTTCAATTTGCGCCGAGTCCGCATCGCCACGCGAGCTTCGTCAACAGCGGCTTCGTAAGTGGCGGGCGAAGTCGAAGCCACCAGCAATTGAAACGACCGCCGCGAGCCGTAAATGTTCAGAAACGTGCTCATCGGAATCGAAACGAATTTATCGCGCGACACGCCGAACACCGAGCCGATTGATTTGGCTACGCCAACAATTTCAAACGGTCGCCCGTCAATTTTAATCGTTTGGCCGATGGCGCTTTTGGTCGGGAAAAAACGATCCGCCACGTCTGCGCCGACAAAACACACCGGGCGCGCGCTGAGTTCTTCGGCTTGGCTGAACGGACGACCTTCAGCAATTTCCTTGTTCTGAATTTCGATGATGTTGCCGGTGATGGCTTGCAGGCTGACGCCAATCAGCGATTCTTTGCCGGATTTCAGTTCGCACATGGTTTCTTCCTGCGCGCCGACGTCTTTGATCGCTCCCTGCCCAACGCGCGCGCGTAAGGCTTCCAGGTCTTCCATCCTGACTTCTTTATTGTTCTTGCGCGCTTCGTTCAAGGCGTCGAGACTGGCGAAATCTTCAATCGCAAATTGCTGGATGCTGAAGGCATTTGTGCCGATGTTGGCGATTTTTTCGTCCACATATTTGTTGAAGCCTTCGATCAAGGACACGACGACGATTACGGTGGCAACGCCAAAAATCACGCCGAGCAGCGTCAAAAACGACCGAAGTTTATGGGATTGGATGGATTCGATGGCCAGCTTGATTGCTTCGATGAAGTGCATGTGGGTTCCTCGTGTTTGTTGCGAAGCTGAAACTACGCCAACTCTTCCGAAAAGGTTCGGCAGAGTTAGGAAGTTATTTTGAGGACACACCGGCGGGAATTCTTGATTGCGGAATGCGGATTTCGGATTGCGGACTCGTTCAATCGAACTCCGCAATCCACAATCCGCGATCCGCAATCAAATCAGTCTTGAATCGTCACTTTTTTCATCACGACCTTGTTCATTAGCAATTGGCGTGAATCACTGGGCTGGCTGGCGATTTTGTCCACCACTTCGATCCCTTGGATCACTTCGCCAAAAACAGTGTATTGCCCCGTCCAGCTTGGGTTGTCGCGCAAACAAATGAAAAATTGACTGGTGGCGCTGTTCGGATCGTTGCCGCGCCGCGCCGCACCAAGCACACCGCGTGTAAACGGTTTCTGGCTGAATTCAGCCGCTACCGTCGGCTGTCCCGGAGCCCCCATTCCCCAGATGCTTCGATCCTCCGAGCGTGTGTTCGGGTCGCCGCCTTGAATCAGCAATCCGGGAACCGCGCGGTGAAACGCCAAACCATCGTAAAAGCCTTCGCGCGCCAGCTTCTTGAAATTTTCCACATGCTTGGGAGCAACAGACGCATCCAACTGGATTTTGATCTGACCGAAGTCCGTATCAATCGTCGCCACGCCGCCACTGCCTTTGGAACAGGAACCAGCGACCAACGCCAGCGCCAACACAATCACGATTCGAGTAAGTTTCATAGCTTTCATTATTCCGTTTATTCGAGATGGAATTAGACAGGATGATCAGGATTTTTCAGGATTCAATCCTTACGTCCTGTAACTCCTGTCTGATGTTTTATGCCTCAAGTTTCGCTTTCAAAATTTCATTGACCGCTTTCGGATTGGCTTTGCCGCCGGAAGCTTTCATGACCTGACCGACAAAGAATCCGATCAGCGCGGCTTTGCCCGAACGATAGCCTTCGACTTCTTTCGGATTGGCGGCGATCACGTCGTCCACGATCTTTTCAATCGCCGAAGTGTCCGTGATTTGCACCAGGCCTTTTTCCTTGACGATGCCTGCCGGAGCCTTGCCGGTGGCAAACATGTCGGCAAACACGTCTTTGGCGATTTTGCCGGAGATCGTTTTGTCGTCAATCAGCCGAATCATCGCGCCTAAATCTTCGGCTTTGATCTTGCAATCCGTGATGTCGGTTTCGGAGTTTTTCAACTCGCGCAGCAATTCCGACAAAATCCAGTTGGCCGCCGCGCGATGATTGCTAGAAGCTTTGACCGTCGCTTCGAAATAATCGGCCAGAGCGCGTTCGCCCGTCAGCGTGAACGATTCGTCGGCGTTCAATTCGTAATCGCGCATAAAGCGTTGGCGGCGATCTTCGGGCAATTCCGGAAGCTCGGATTTCAGCGTCTGAATCCATTCGGCGCTGACTTCCAGGGCGGGCAAATCAGGATCGGGAAAGTAGCGGTAATCGTGCGCGTCTTCTTTCGAGCGCATCGTGTAGGTTTTGCCTTCTTTCTCATTCCAGAGGCGGGTTTCCTGAACCATCTCGCCACCGGCTTCGAGCAATGCAATCTGCCGGTCAATTTCGTAATCAATCGCTTTTTGCAAAAACCGCAACGAGTTGACGTTTTTGATTTCGGCGCGCGTGCCCAGCTTTTCCTGACCAACCGGGCGGACCGAAACGTTGGCATCGCAGCGAAGATTTCCTTCTTCCATATTGCCGTCGCACACGCCGATGTATTGCAGCGTGCGACGCAGAAACGCGACGTAATCGTAAGCTTCCCAACTGGTGCGAAAATCCGGTTCGCTGACGATTTCCAGCAGCGGAGTTCCGGCGCGATTCAAATTGACGTGCGTTTTGTCCGGGTCACCAATGTCGTGAACCGATTTGCCCGCATCTTCTTCGATGTGGGCGCGCGTGATGCCAAACCGTTTCGGTTTCCATTCCGCCGGACGACCACTTTCGTCACGTTCGGCAGTCAGAATTTCCACCTCGCCGTGTTCGGAAAACGGTTTATCGTATTGCGAAATCTGGTAACCCTTTGGCAAATCGGGATAGAAATAGTTTTTGCGCGCGAAGATGGATTCGGTGTTAACGCGCAGATTCAACGCCAGCGCGGCTTTGCCTGCGTTGATCAACACGTCGCGGTTGAGCACCGGCAAGGCTCCGGGCAAGCCAAGACAAACCGGACAGGTGTTGTCGTTCGGCTCCTGCCCGAATTCGGTCGAACACCCACAAAAGATTTTGGATTTGGTATTGAGTTGCGCGTGAACTTCCAGGCCAATGACGGCCTCCCAACCTGCTTTCACTGCTTTT
>JAEUQP010000534.1 GCA_016789645.1 Acidobacteriota bacterium
TCGTCCCGTGGAAAAGCAAAATCGGTTTCGCGCCGCCAACGGATTGAATGGCGATTTTGTGGTCATGTTTGCCGGCAATCTGGGCTTTATTGCCATGCTGGACAACGTCATCGAAACAGCGCGGTTGCTGAAAAATGATCCCAACATTCAGTTTCTGATCGTCGGCGAAGGCAACGCCAAGGCCGGACTGGTTCACCGAGCCAGCGAACTTGGGTTAAGCAACGTTCGCTTTTTGCCGACGCAGCCGAAAGACGTGTTGCCGGAAATGTTGGGCGCGGCGGATGTGTCGTTGGTGACGCTGAACAAACAGCTTGGGCAATTGAATGTTCCCAGCAAGACGTATTCGATCATGGCCAGCGGAAGGCCGGTGCTGGCTTCGGTGCCGCCGGATTCGGAAATCGCTTCGCTCATCAAAACCGCCGATTGCGGCGTTGGCGTTCCGCCGGAAGACCCGGCTTCGATGGCCGACGCAATTTTGCGTCTGGCGAATCAGCCGGAACAGCTTCGGCAATTCGGCGCGAACGGCAGACGGTATGTGGAAGAGCATTTGAGTCGCCGCAAAGTCACGGCGCAATACAATGAATTGCTGCACGAAGTTGCGGCTAAATCGGAACAACCAACTTTGGGACAGAGCGTAAGAAAACATGATGAACAAGATTTTTGACAGGATGGACAGGAACATTAGTGGTTGAGGTCATCCCGCCAAGCTTGAATCCTGTTGATCCTGAACAAAATCCTGGAAATCCTGTTTCAAAGTTTTCTAGTTTGATTTAGGAAGAACTGAACCCAGACAGAATGAACCCACACTTTTATCAATCCTCTGGCGACGAAGCCGTCTTGCCCGCCGGGCAGAACGGCGTTGATGTCGTCTCGTTTTTTCAATCCCGCACGCATCGCGAACCGGCGTTGAAACGACCGCTGGACGTGGCGCTGGCGTTGTTGATGCTGGCGTTGTCGGCTCCGGTTTCGTTGCTGGTCGCTCTGGCCATCAAGCTGGAAGACGGCGGCCCGGTGTTTTATCGCCAGCAACGCTGGGGACGATTTGGCAAACGTTTTTCGGTGCTCAAATTCCGCACAATGATCGCCGACGCAGACAAACGATTTGGTTTGCAACAGGCGGTCGAAAACGATCAACGCATCACGCGCGTCGGGCGATTGTTGCGTGCCACCGGGTTGGATGAATTGCCGCAGATCATCAACATCCTGCGCGGCGAAATGAGTTTTGTCGGCCCGCGCGCGCTGGCCGTTGGCGAACTCATTTATGACGAAACAGGGAAGGGATTGGAGTATGAACAGGTGCGCGGATTCATCGAACGGTTGGCGGTGCGTCCGGGCATGACCAGTCTGGCGACGATTTTCATCGCCAAAGACTCTGTCGCTCATCGCAAATTTCGATATGACCTGTTGTACATCCGCAAGCAGAGTTTTGGGCTGGATGTTCGGTTGATCGCGCTTTCGTTCTGGATCAGTTTTCGAGGCAAGTGGGAAACGCGCCAGAAAAAAGTGTGAAGAAAAAAAAGCAAATTCTTGCGCCATCACATACCCAAAAGTATATTGATCTCAATTCGATCTTTTCCAAATCCCCGAAGGAGAAAAAGCCGGCTCCCCCACCGGATTGCTCATTAACATGAAAGTTGTCATTGCAGGCGCTTCGACGTCAGGGCTGTTTGCCGCCTATTTGTTGGCCAAAGCCGGCGTCGAAGTCGAAGTTTACGAACGAGCCGCGATGCTCGATCCGGCAGTACGCACACTGATCGTCACGGACAAAATCAACGAAGTGCTGGGATTCGTTCCGCACGAAATCATTCTCAACGAAGTTAAACACATTGACCTGTTTTCCAAATCCCGAAGCTCCAAAATGGAGCTGGGTCGCCCCGATCTGATTATTGCGCGAGAAAAATTGATTTTGATGCTGGCGCGAATGTCCCAGGAAGCAGGCGTCAAGATTTCCTTGAAGCGCCGCTTTTTGTCGTTCGCTTCCGGGCAAAACGGAGTCGCCGTCAGGTACAAAGATCTTGAAACTGGCGAAGACAAACGCGAAAAAGTGGATTACCTGATCGGCGCGGATGGTGTGTACAGCGCCGTGGCCAAAGCGGCTTCGTACAACGGACATTTGCAGACGGCGTTGCTGCAAGCGCGCATCAAGTTGCCGAAAGAGGTCAGCCGCGACACGTATCAAGTCTGGTTCGACCGCGAACGGACGAAATACTTTTACTGGCTGATTCCCGAATCCGACGACATTGCCGCTGTCGGGTTGATCGCCGATGACGCCCGGCAGGCCGGAGCCAGTTTGAAATCGTTTCTGGCGGAACGCGGCTGGCAACCGTTGGAATACCAATCGTCGAAAGTGCCCATGCACAAATACGAATACTCCGCCAGAGTGAAGGAAGTCAGTCCGCGCGTGTTTTTGGTTGGCGATTCGACGGCGCAGGTCAAAGTCACGACCGTCGGCGGCGTGGTGACCGGTTTTCGCGGCGTGCGCGCCGTGGTCGAAGCGATTTTGCAGGGAAAGAGCGTGGGCGAGGAAAGTCGCAGTTTGAAACGCGAACTGGATTTGCACTTGCTGGTGCGAAAAATTCTGGATGGATTTTCCGATGCCGATTACGACCTGCTGATTGATTTCATCGAAGGCCAGTTGAAACACGTGCTGTCCACCGTAACGCGCGACGATCTGGCAATGATGTATTTGCGGCTGGTCGCTTCGCAGCCCAGGTTGGTGATGCTGGGCGCGAAGGGGCTGTTGCGTGGAATCGGCTAAACCGGTCGTTGATGAAACAGCTATGTCAATTTCATTTGCCGCCAAAATCGTCGTTCCGCCGGACACATTGATCAACGTCATTGGCGAAGAAGCAGTGTTGTTGAACCTGAAAAACGAACAGTATTTCGGGCTTGATCCGATGGGCACGCGAATGTGGAACGTTTTGACGACCAGCGATTCGGTGCAAACCGCATTTGATGTTCTGCTTTCCGAATACGAAGTTACCGCAGACGTGTTGCGCCGGGATTTGACCGACCTGCTGGAAAAACTGCTGGCGCACGGGCTGGTGGAGTTGCAGGGATGACCAAACTGTCACGATGGAATTCCATGTCCGGTGAGGAGCGGCGGTTGTGGCTGACGGCCTGGCTGGCGCTGCCGATGCTTACGTTGCTGTTGCGATGTTTCGGGCTGCGCCGAACTCAGCGATTGCTGGTTCGATTGGCGCCGGATTGGAACACGAGACTTCCAATTCACCGCAGAGGCGCAAAGAACGCAGAGGAAGCGCAGAGATTGTTTGAAAAGCCTCTGCGAAACCTCTGCGGAACTCTGCGCCTTTGCGGTGAAGAGCGATTTGCTGAAATTGTCGTTCGATTGATAAACAGCGCATCGCGTCACGGTCTGATTGCGGCCAACTGTTTGCCGCAATCGTTGCTTGTGTGGTGGATGTTGCGCCGCGAAGGCATCGAAGCCGAACTTCGCATCGGAGTTCGCAAAGAGCGGCAAACCGTTGAAGCCCACGCCTGGGTGGAATTGTCCGGGCGGGTGTTGAACGATCGGGCGGATGTCGAACAACGGTTTCAGCCGTTTGATGCCGTGATTTTGCCGCCGGAGGTTCGCTTGCCTTGAGCGGCATCGTCGGTGTTTGTCATACAGATCAGCGTCTGGCGGATAATCGTCCGGTAGATCGCGCGTTGCTGCAACGGATGACGGCTTCGCTTGCGTTTCGCGGGCCGGACGCACAGAACATTTCGGTCATTGATAATATCGGCTTTGGCCACGCGTTATTGCAGACGACCGAAGAATCCCTGGGCGAATGTCAGCCGTTTCGATGGGGCGAGTTCCGGATCACGGCGGATGCCCGCATTGATGCGCGAACGGATTTGCTGCGGCGGCTTCGCGCCAAAGGGCATGACGCCGCGACCCATGCCACGGACGCCGAGTTGATCTTGCGCGCCTATGCCGTATGGGGCGAACGATGTGTCGAACAATTGCTCGGTGATTTCGCCTTTGCGATTTGGGACGAACAACGCCGAACGCTGTTTTGCGCGCGCGACCATTTCGGCATCAAACCGTTTTTTTACGCGCACATTGATGGCCAGTTCGTGTTTAGCAACACGCTTGATTGCGTGCGATTGCATCCGACGGTTTCGGATCGGTTGAACGAACAAGCCATCGGCGATTTTTTGCTCTTTGATTCCAATCAGGATTTGCGGACGACGGTTTTCGCCGACATTCAGCGATTGCCGCCCGCGCATACGTTGACGGTTGCCGCTGGCGAAATTCGGATGCGGCGATATTGGACTCTGCCCGAAGGCGATTTGATTCGGTATCGCCGCAAACAGGATTACGTGGATGAGTTTCGGGAACTGCTGCGCGCTGCGGTCGGGGATCGGTTGCGAACAAATCGGGTCAGCGTGCAAATGAGCGGTGGGCTGGATTCGCCCGCTGTCGCCGCCATTGCTCACGAATTGTTGTCGCAACGGCCAGATGGTTTTCAGCCAGATGGCTTTCAAATGGAAGCGCACACGGCGGTGTATGACCGCTTGTTTCCGGACGACGAACGGCATTATGCCGGGCTGGTGGCGGCAACGCTGCGCATCCCGATTCAGTTTTTTGTCGCGGATGAGTATTTGCCGTTTGCCGGAGCGAACGACCCTGCTTATCGCCAACCGGAACCGGAAAACAATCCGTTTTTCAAACACCATCTGGATTTTGCGCGGCAATCGGGCAAGCGGCATCGAGTCGTATTGACCGGTTCAGACGGCGACACGTTCTTTTTCGAGTTACCGAATTGGTATTTTCACGATTTGTTCAATCGGCGACGATTCGGCAGGTTGCTGGTTGAATTTGTGCGGTATGGCTGGACGCAACGGGAATTTCCACGCGTGGGTCTTCGCGCGTGGTGGCGACAGCGACGCGGCCAGGAATGGCAGCCGGAATATCCAGGCTGGCTGAATCCTGAATTTGCCGCGCGATTACATCTGCCGGATCGTTGGCGAGAACTCAACCAAAAGCCTTCTCAACATCCCACACGCCCCCGAATTCACCGCGTGCTGAATTCGCCGATGTGGTCACAGCATTTTGAAAATCACGATGAAGCTGTGACCCACGCGCCGATCGAACATCGGCATCCCCTGGCAGATTTACGGCTGCTGGAATTTACCCTGTCATTGCCACCTTCACCCTGGTTGGTGAAAAAAGAGTTGTTGCGCGTGGCTCTGCGGGGGATATTGCCGGAGTCAGTCTGCACCCGCCCAAAATCGCCTCTGGCGGGCAGCCCTTTTATTGAAACATTGCGAAGCCCTCAATCTCATTGGATTGATCAATTTGCCCCAGTGCCAATGCTGGCAAATTTTGTTGAACGGAATGCCATTCCGTCTTGCGTGGGAGAAGAGGACGATTACCGGTTGTGGATGAACGCCCGCCCGCTCAGTCTGAATTGTTGGCTGGCGGCGCTGGCTTTCAATCGGTAAATCGCCACATCAGGAGGATATCAATGGATTCGAATTCTTCGGTTGGTACGAACAACCTCAAGAAAGATGAACGAGAGAAAAAAGCTTATCAACGTCCCGAATTGGTGCTGTATGGCAACATCAGCGAAATTACTCAGGCCGTGGACATGATGGGCAATGCCGACGGCGGCGGCGGAATGATGACTAAAACATAACCGGCTTAATTTTCCGCGCTTATGCCACAACTCAGTGTTGCTTATGGACTGGTAATTCAAGCTGATCGCTTTCTTCCCGGAGCTTTTCCGGCTGATCCAAACTCCAATGTGAATTTGCGGGTTTGGCTGGACGCCATGCCTGCCTGGCAAAAGGAAGCGCTTCAAACGGCGCAAATTCGTCATGTCGCTCCGCACGAGGACGATGCGGGCGAACCAGTGTTACAGGCTTGGGATTTGGCCGGTGGTGAATACCTGCGCCTGTTGTATGCCGACGGCACGGAATTCATTCTGGATCGGCGCGGCACGCAACTGTGGGTGACGTGGCCTTCTTGGCAAACGCTGGAAGATATGGCGACGTATCTGCTGGGGCCGGTGCTGGGATTGGTGCTGCGATTGCGCGAAGTCACCTGTTTGCACGCCAGCGCCGTGGTCGTGAATGGAAAAGCGATTGCCCTGGTCGGAGCTTCGGGAGCAGGCAAGTCCACCACCGCTGCGGCGTTTGCCAAAGCCGGATACAAAGTACTGGCGGATGACATCGTTGCGCTGGACGAACGATCCGGCGCTTTTTGGGTGCGCCCGGCTTATCCGCGCGTTCGGTTGTGGGAGGATTCGGTTGAAGCTTTGTTCGGCGCCGAAGACGCGCTGCCATTGCTGACGCCAACCTGGGACAAACGTTATCTGGATTTGCTGAACGGCAGCCAGCGATTTCAATCGGAACCGTTGCCGTTGGCGGCGGTGTACTTGCTGGATGAACGCAGCGCCGAATCGAATGCGCCATTTGTCGAAGCCTTGCCGGACAATCAAAAAGTCATGACGCTGGTGGCCAATACCTATGCCAATTATCTGCTGGACAAATCCATGCGTGCGGCGGAGTTCGCTTCGTTGGGGCGGTTGTGCCGGCAAATTCCTTTACGCAAAGTCACACCTCACGCCGACGCAAAGTTTCTGCCGGAGCTTTGCCGCGTGATTGCCGAAGACATTCACGCTCAGTCTTCCTCTGAACTCGTATGTACAGCGTAGCCAATTACGGTTCCATGATTGCCGACCGAATCCGAATGGACGCTTATGTCCGCGCGTTGCGGCAATCGGTCAAACCCGGCTCGGTGGTGTTGGACATCGGGACGGGAACGGGGATTTGCGCGTTGCTGGCTTGCCAGTTGGGCGCGCGGCGCGTGTACGCCGTTGAACCGAGCAACGCCATTCAGATTGCGCGCGAAATTGCCGCCGCCAATGGGTACGCCGACCGCATAGAGTTCATTCAAGACCTTTCGACCAACATCACCCTGCCCGAACGCGCGGACGTGATTGTGTCCGATTTGCGCGGCGTGTTGCCGTTTCTTGGGAGCCACTTCGCTTCGATTGCAGATGCCCGGCGACGGCATCTGGCTCCGGGCGGAGCGTTGATTCCGCAACGCGATACGCTGTGGGCGGCGATTGTCACCGCGCCGAAGTTGTATGCAGACTTTGTCGAACCCTGGGAAGTGCATAACCACGGATTCAATATGCAGGCGGCGCGCAAACTGGTGCTGAATTCCTGGGGCAAAGGGCGCGTCGAACCGGAACAGCTTTTGACTGAGCCGAAGCTCTGGGCGCAGTTGAATTACGCGACGTTGGAAGACGCGAATGCCGCCGGTGAACTGGAATGGACTGTGGCGCAGAGCGGCGAAGCGCATGGCGTGCTGGTTTGGTTTGATGCCGTGCTGGCCGATGGCGTCGGATTCAGCAACGCTCCGGGCGGAGGCGCAGCAGTGTATGGCAGCGCGCTGTTTCCGTTTCTGGAACCTGTGCCGTTGGAGAGTGGCGATGACGTGCAAGTTCGGCTGAGCGCCAATCTGGTCGTAGACGATTATTTGTGGAGTTGGCGCTCCACAATTCGCCGGCAGGGAATCGTAAAGGCCGAATTTCAGCAATCCACGTTTTTCGGAACGCCGTTGTCGCCATTGCAATTGCGCCGTCGGGCGTCGAACTTTTCCCCCACGCTCAATGACGACGGTCAGATGGTCAGTTTCATCTTGGCACGAATGACCGGCGCGCATTCGCTTGGCGAAATTGCCGAACAACTGTTGGCCGAATTCCCCGCGCGATTTGCCAATCACAAAGCGGCGCTGGCCAAAGTCAGCGAATTGTCACAACAATTCAGCCGATAAAGAGTTTTGCAGAAATGTCGTCGCCACCTCACAGTTCGGTTTTCCATCGCGCCGAACATGAATTGTTGCTTTGCTGCGCACGAACGCAGCTTGCGCCGGAAACCGCTGCACGAATTCGCGCGTTGGCCGGGCGGCAATTGGACTGGGAATATCTGTTTCAACTGGCCAACCGTCACAAACTCAGCCCTCTGTTGTGCTGGCAACTGAAAACCGTTGCCGCTGAACTCGTCCCGCCATCGGTTCACGAACAATTGCGAACCTCGTTGTCGGCAACCAGTCGCCGCAACCTTCAGCTTGCCGCCGAATTGCTGCAACTTCTACAGCTTTTCCAGGAACACGATATTTCGGCGATTCCTTACAAAGGAGCAGTGCTGGCCGAAACCGTTTACGGCAATTTGGCGCTGCGCGAATTTGTTGATCTGGATGTGCTGGTTCGCCGACGCGATGTGTTGTCGGCCAGAGATTTGCTGATCGCGCGCGGGTATCATCCGTTTGTGCAGCTTGAAGCGTCGCAGGAAACCGCTTACCTCGATTACCAATGCGAACATGTTCTGTCGGATGAACGCCGCGATCTGATGGTCGAAATTCAATGGCGCGTCGTGCCCGATTACTTCTCCTTCCGGTTTGATTACGAAAGCTTGTGGCAGCGAATCGAGCCAGCGACGCTCTGTCAGCGACCCATCGCCACGCTTTCGCCGGAAGACACGCTGTTGTTGTTGTGCGTGCATGGTTCCAAGCATTTGTGGGCGCGGTTGGGGTGGATTTGCGATGTGGCCGAGGCGGTTCGGCATTTTCAGCCGCGATTGAATTGGCCTTTGCTCGAACAAAGGGCAGTGCATTCCGGCAGCCAGCGCATGCTGCATCTGGGATTGTATCTGGCGCACGACCTGTTGCAGGCCGAATTGCCGCCGGACGTTCGGCAACAGGTTAACGCCGATGGTGCGGTGAAATCTTTGGCGGAGCAGGTTTATGCGCAGCTCTGGACAGAAGCCGAAGAACAGGATGAAGCGGCGAACTTTTTTGAACATTCGTTTTTTCATCTGAAAGCCAAAGAGCGTTGGCGAGATCGGCTGCGATTCTGTTTCCAGGTGTTGACGACAACCACCATTGAAGACTGGTCAGCGAATGGCAGTTTCCGCTCGGTTCCATTGGCAACGCTGACCCGGCGAACGTTACGACTCGCTCAAAAATACCTTCCTCAACTCTTCCGATTGCTGTTCAGCCGCTGAATCTGGCCGAACAGGCCAAGCCAAATTGGTGAAAAACTGTCCATCTCCTGCCAATCTCACCAAACTAGCCCTAAATGCCAGCGTTCATCACATCTTCTTTCAGACCTAAATCGAATCTCTGCTTGACAGGGTTGTTGACTGGTTTTATAAGACGACGGTGTTATTCCTACAAGATTGCTGATAAAAGGTTCTGTCTGCTGTCCGCATTTCTCAGGCAAAAGCTAAAGCGACTGTAGAATTGGCAAACACTGGTTGCTAACTGCCCAAAATTCCTTTGCCGGAAATTCAGCCCCGTTCTTCCCGGCACGCCCCGTATTTACCAATTAATTTAATTCCCCCCACTAGCACCCATGCTGTTCAAGAAAGCAGGTCTGGGGCGGGGATTACTCTTACCCTGAGAGGAACTGTCGGCCAGTTCCGGGGAAAGGAGCATACCAAGATGTTACACCCTGCTTTGAGACTCACCCGCGAAGCAATACG
>JAEUQP010000543.1 GCA_016789645.1 Acidobacteriota bacterium
ATTCACCAGGCAATGCGGTATAGCGTGTTCGCTGGCGGCAAACGGTTACGACCGATTTTGGCTATTGCCGCCGGTGAAATTTTCGGAGCACACGAACCAGAGTTGTTGTCAGTGGCCAGCGCGTTGGAAATGATCCACACCTATTCGCTGATTCACGACGATTTGCCGGCAATGGATAACGACGATCTGCGGCGCGGAATGCCGACCTGTCACGTCAAGTTTGGCGAAGCGATGGCGATTCTGGCCGGTGACGCGTTGCTGACGCAGGCGTTTGTGACGCTGGCCGATTACGAAACTTCTCATGTGGAACGAAAGGCACGAGTGATTTCCGAAGTTGCTCATGCCGCAGCGACGAAAAATGCCTTGATCGGCGGTCAGGTGCTGGATATGCAGGCCGAAGGGCAAGCGATCACAGGCGCGCAGCTCGAAACGATTCATCGCGGTAAAACCGGTGCGCTCATTCGGTGTTCGATTCGCGTTGGTGCGATTCTTGGCGGAGCAAGCGAAAGCGAATTACAGGCTTTGACCGTGTATGGCGAAAAAGCCGGTCTGGCGTTTCAGGTTGCGGATGATTTGCTGGACGAAACCGCCACCAGCGAAGAACTCGGCAAAACTGCCGGGAAAGATGCGGCCAGTCACAAAGCGACGTACACGGCGTTGTATGGAATTCACGGAGCGCGAGAAATGGCGGAACGACTTTGCCGGGAAGCCATCGCTGCTGTCCGTGGCATTGAACGAAACACGGAAGTGCTGGAATCCATGGCGCGGTTCATTGTCGAGCGCAGGTCATAGACCGCGCCTCACTGCCGCATTCCTTGACACTCCCAAAGGCGATTGTTAGTCTCTGCGTTTTCAAAATCAGCACTTTACGCAATCTATGGAATAAGGAGATAGATCATGAAGCGAACTTTTCAACCCAATAATCGTCGTCGTGCGAAGACGCACGGATTTCGCGTTCGCATGAGCACCAAAGCCGGTCGGCTGGTTATCAAACGCCGTCGCGCCAAAGGTCGCAAGCGTTTGACGCCGCATCATTACTAATTCGTCACTAATTCGTCAGACTTATCATCGCCAGATTTGCCGCCGGGATTCGTCGCCGGTTGGATTGCCAGTTGAATTGCCGGATGAACTTAACGCTGTGAAGAAGCTCAAAATGCTGAGTAACAGTCAGCAGTTTCGCAAAGTTTACGATCAAGGGCAGAGGTTTCACACTTCGTATTTCTCGGCATTTATTCTGAAAAACGACGTTGATGAGTTGCGGTTGGGGATTACGGTCACCCGGAAAATTGGGAATGCCGTGGTTCGCAATCGTTGCAAGCGCAGGCTTCGGGAAGCTCTCAGGACTCGAATTGATTTGTCAGATTTGGCAGGCGATCTGGTTATCAACGCAAAATCCGATCTGGTGAAAGCCGAGTTCACACAAATCGTTGATGCCTTGGAAAAAACCGTAGCTCGTTTCCGCGATTCATTTTCCAAAACACCGTCGTGAGGTTGGCAATGAAGTGGATAGCCATTTTTTTGTTGCGTGGTTATAAGCTGGCGATTTCACCTTTGCTGCCACAAGCCTGCCGCTTCACCCCGACCTGTTCGCAGTATGCCGCGGAGGCGATTGGAAAATATGGTTTTTGGAAAGGTTCGGCGCTTGGTTTGAAACGATTATCGCGCTGTCATCCTTTCAGTGAAGGTGGTTATGATCCGGTGCGCTGACTTCGGTTGGCGCATTGGTCTTTTCAGAAAGCTCGAATTCCCCAGGTCTCGTTGCTTTTGAGTTCATAGATGGAAAAGAGACTCATTTTATTTCTGATGTTGTCAGCCGCGATTTTTTTCGGCTGGTCTTATCTGTACACCAAATTCAATCCGCCTGTTCCTAAGGTTTCACAGGAACAAACGGCTGCTACCGACACCCCTTCCGTCTCTCCATCTCCGATTGCAGCGACCGCCGTTCAACCTGCTGCGACAGAACAACCCGCGAATCCGACGCCTGCTGCTCCCGTGACTCAGGCAGAACTGCGACAGATCAAAGTCAAAACCGATTTCTGGACGGCGAATCTATCCAATCAGGGCGGCGTGATTACTGAATGGGTGATGACTCACTTCCCTGACGGCAAACCGATTGATGCCCCGAACGGAGTGACACTGGTTTCGCCGCAACTTTCCCAGCAAATCGGCGGTCCGTTCCGCTTTCACATTCCTTCTGATCCCACATTGGAACAGACGTTGAACTCGGCAGTGTTTGAAATCAAAAGCGGAGCTGAACAGGAAATCCTGTTGCCGCGCAATGAAAAACGGGAGGTCACGTTTTTTTATGCTGGCAATGGAATCGAAGTGAGTAAGACGCTGATTTTCAAAGGCGTAGGGTTTGAAGGCTCGTCCGGCTTTGATTTCGATTTTCGCGCGAATGTGACGCGCAACGGGCAACCGGTTGACGTGTTTGTTGTTGCCGGGCCGAATTTCGGCGACCAGGGCGTCAAGGAAACCAGCATTTACAAACACGCGCCGCAAATAACGTACGCTTTGGCAAATGACGTTGAGCGCGAAACTGCCGATAGTTTGAAACAGCCTGCCACTCCGATTTCTGCTCCAGTCACTTGGGCGGCAGTTGACGACAATTACTTTGCGATGGCGATTGTGCCGTCGAAACCGTCCCCGGCAACGCGATTGCTCAATGACAAAAAAGTTTCGATGGCCGTTCAGGTCAACCATGGCGAAATCAATCGCGTGTACGCCGGGCCGAAAGACCTGGAGATATTGAAAAAAGTTAGCGAGACTTTCCGACTTCCCAACAATGGCACTCAGTTGGAAGACATCGTCAGCTACAACTGGCTGAACTTTTTGAAAGTCATTCTGAAGCCCATCGCGCAATTTATGCTGATGGCGTTGCGTGCGATCAACACCTTTACGCACAACTTCGGTTGGTCAATTGTCGTGCTGACGGTGTTGTTGAACATGCTCTTCTTCCCTTTGCGTTGGAAGAGTTCGCAATCCATGAAACGCGCCGCGCTGATGCAGCCGAAGATGAAAGAGCTTCAAGAGAAAATGAAGAAGCTCGACAAGAACGATCCGCGCATGCTCGATCTTCAGAAAGAGCAGATTGCCTTGATGAAGGAAGGCAATCCATTGATGGGGTGTTTGCCGCTGTTGTTGCAGATGCCGTTTTTCATGGCAGTCTTTACGGTGTTGACGGTTTCCATTGAAGTTCGCAATGCGCCGTTTTTCGGTTGGGTGAAAGACCTTTCTGTTGCCGATCCAAGTCACATCTTGCCAATTGTGATGTGCGTGACGATGATTGCTCAGACGGCGTTGACGCCTTCCCCGGCGAATGCCGATCCGGTGCAGAAGAAAATTCAATACATCATGCCGCCTGTGCTGACGTACTTTTTCTTCTGGTCGGCGCCTGCCGGTCTGGTGTTGTACTGGATGGTCAGCAACCTGGTTGGTGTCGTGCAACAATTTATCATCAACAAATTGAGTCCTCCGCCCGCGACTGAGGATTCATCGAAAAACAATCAATCGCCGCAACCCCCGGCAAAAGGCAAAAAAGCCAGACAGGCACTGGCAAATTCGTAAAAGATTCGTAGACCATCGGAGCAAGTTATGACACAAGACAATTTTGAAGGACTCCGCGATCAGGTAGAAGGTTTTGTCAAGGATTTGATTGACCGTTCTTCGCTTGATCTGAAAGTTGAAGTGACCGAGCCTGAACCGGATGCGATTGAAGTGACGTTTCAGGGATTTGATCTTCCGCTGCTGTTGGGGCATCACGCTGAATTGCTGGATGCGTTGCAATACATTGCGCGCCGCGCGTTTGCCAAAGCAGTTGCTGAAGGCATTCAGATTGATTTCGACGCCAACGGATACCGCGATGCTCGCCGCGAAGAACTGGCATTGATGGCGCAAAAAGCTGCTGAGCGTGTGAAGACCAGCAAAGTTCCCTTTGTCTTTGATCCGATGAGCGCCCAGGATCGGCGCGCGATTCACACCGCGCTGGTGGACATCGAAGGAATCAAAACCGAAAGCGAAGGCGATGGACAAATGCGCCGCGTGAAAGTGTTGCCCGCATAACGTCTGTTTGTACGGTCAAAAACTTCCCGCCTTTTCCATCCCCACGCGGTTTTCCGGCCAGCCAGTTTATGCCCAACTTGTGCAATGAAGACTTCCGATTTGAAGACGATTGTGGCCGTTGCGACGCCTCCCGGTTACGGCGGCATAGGCGTCATTCGGCTGAGCGGAAGTGAGTCTCTGCCTCTGATCCGAAAATTGTTGGCGAACGGTTCGGAACAGAAGTTCGTTCCTCAGCACGCTTCACTGCTTCATCTGCTTCATCCGGAAACCAACGTCGAAATTGACGAAGCCGT
>JAEUQP010000548.1 GCA_016789645.1 Acidobacteriota bacterium
ACGCCAGCGGCAATGCACCAACTGGCGGAACTTTCCGTGCGCGCTCATCTGGAAAAACTGATGGCAGACGGGCGCGTTTTCGCCGTAACCGAAACTGAATTCGCTCTGGCAGTTTGAGCGTTCGCAACTTCAGCCGAAAACCATGACGACTTTTTTCATTGCCGTGATTGCGCTGCTGAGCGGCGTCGCGCTTGGATACTTTTTCCGCCGAACAAGTTCGGCAACCAAGCTGGCCGACTCCAACCTGCAATCCTTACCAGCGCCGACTGACAACCAACCCGGCGGCGGGTCAGCCGATTTCTACAAAATCGCCGAATCGCTGCAAACCTATTTCGATCAAAGCACGCACCCCAAAGACCTGCTCTCGCACCCTGAATTCGAACGTGGCGTGACGCTTTTCTCGGCAGAGACCTATTCGATCAATGACTTGTTGAATTACGTCGCTGGGCCGAACACGATTCTCAGTTGTATGGCATTGGAGGCGATCGCGCGACGCGAAACCGTCGAAGAAGATGTCTTTTCCCCTATCATCAGACTGTTCCCGAACATGGGATATTGGCCGGTGTTTTTCGCGTTTCGCGTGTTTGCCAAACACACCGACCGCCCGCTTGTCGCAGCCGTCATCACGCACGTCAACCTGAACTGGCGCTCGCCCGTCAGCAATCAACTGCTGCGCGATTTCATCGAAAGCCGAATCGCAGCCAAAGAACAAGTGGAATTCGGGAACGAACTGGACACGATAACCGACGAAGACGATGCGGAAACTTTGGAAACGGTGTTGCGCGAAATCGGCGAACCGTTGACCAGTCGGATGCTGGAACAGGTGCAGCAACATCGCCTGTCGCTGTTTTTGCGCGGCATCGGCAGCATCTGGAGCCGCGACGACGAATCCCGACGCGAATTGCTGATCGAACACGATTACCTGCTTGAACAGGTCAATGAAGTTCAGGCGGCGCTGCAAAAGAAAACTCCGCGTTCGGTATTGCTGGTCGGCGAATCCGGCGTAGGCAAAACGGCGCTGGTTCGCGCGCTCGCCCGTCGTTTGCAACAAGAAGGCTGGATGATTTTTGAATCCAGCGCCAATGAATTGATGGCCGGACAGGTGTACATCGGCGAACTGGAAGGCCGCATTCAAAATTTGCTTCGCCAACTGAGTCGTCAGAAAAAAGTGCTGTGGTTCGTGCCCAATTTCCATGATTTGTTGTGGGCGGGCCAGCATAAATATCAGCAAGCCGGTGTACTGGATCAAATCTTTTCTCGCATCGAAAGCGGCGAAATCGTCATGTTGGGCGAAACGCAACCGCCCGCGTATGAGCGTCTGATGCAGGCCAAACCGCGCGTGCGAACCACGCTGGAAATCGTCCGCGTCAATTCGTTGAATGACGAAAAAACGCTGGCGCTGGCTCAACAATGGGTCAACCATTATTCCCCGTGGTCGTCTTCCGATGACGACAACCTGATTTCGGATCAAACACTGGCCGAAGCGTTTCAACTCTCCAAACAGTTTTTGGGCGAAAAGGCGTCGCCTGGCAATCTGCTGCAATTTCTGTCTCTGACGCGCCAACGATTGGCGGCGCTCAATCCCGATACGGCGTTTACAATCACGCTCGATGATTTGCTGGTGACGTTGTCGCAATTGACCGGGTTGCCGTTGAGCATTCTGGATGACCGGCATGGGCTGGATTTGGATGCGCTACGTGATTATTTCCAGGCGCGCGTGCTGGGCCAGCCCGAAGCGATTGATTGTCTGGTGGAACGTGTGGCGATGATCAAAGCGGGCGTCACTGATCCAAAACGACCGCAAGGCGTGTTTCTGTTTGCTGGTCCGACCGGAACCGGCAAAACCGAAATCGCCAAAACGCTGGCGCGGTTTCTGTTCGGTTCGGAAGAGCGAATGATCCGCATTGATATGAGCGAGCTGCAAACTGGCAGCGGCTTGGGACGATTGATCGGCGAACACGAAGAGGTGGCCGGACAAACCGCGCTGGTCAATCAGATTCGCCGCCAGCCTTTTTCCGTCATTCTGCTGGATGAATTTGAAAAAGCCGACGCCAGCGTCTGGGATTTGTTTTTGCAGGTGTTTGACGATGGCCGGTTGACCGACCGGCGCGGTTACACAGCGGATTTTCGCCATTCGATCATCATTCTGACGTCCAATTTGGGAGCGGCGATTCCGCATGGAACCAGCGTTGGTTTTCAGGATACCGCCGGGTTCAGTCAGGCGATGGTCGAACGCACGATTGGCAAAACGTTCCGGCGCGAATTCGTCAACCGGCTGGATCGCGTGGTCGTCTTTCGTCCGTTGAATCGCGGCGTCATGCGCGATCTGCTCAAAAAAGAATTGCGCGAAGTCGTGCATCGGCGCGGGCTGAGAAACCGCGACTGGGCCGTGGAATGGGACGAATCCGCGCTTGAGTTTCTGCTCGACAAAGGTTTCACGCCCGACCTGGGCGCTCGCCCGTTGAAACGCGCGATTGAACAATATCTGCTGGCCCCCTTGGCGATGAGCATCGTCAATCATCAACTTCCCGACGGCGATCAGTTTCTGTTTGTTCGCAGCGACGGCAAGGAAATCCAGGTTGAATTCGTTGATCCCAATCCTCCCGAAGCTCCTGCGTCTGTCGCCGCAACCGGTGAAGAAACAGAAACCGAATGCCAGTTGGAAGAAATCGCGCTGGACGCGCGCGGCACTCCGGCGGAAGTCGAATTTTTGAAAGACGCCTTTGAGCGATTGGTGGACGAAATCGAATCCGAAGATTGGCAGGCGAAAAAGAATTCCGCGTTGCTGCAAACCTCGGCCAAAGGATTCTGGGATTCTCCGGCACGGTTCAGTGTGCTGAGTTTGGTGGAGTACATGGATCGCATCGAAGTCGGTTTGCGTTCGGGCGATTCGCTGTTGCGGCGCATTTTGGGCACGGAGCCGGCGAAACGAAAATTCTTTTCGTCGGATTTGACCAAACGACTGGCGCAGCAAATTTACCTGCTGGAAATCGCCTGCGACGATCTGGCGGACAGTCGTCCGCGCGAAGCCTTTTTGCAGGTCGAAAGCGGGCGTGATGCCGGACTCGATCCGGCGGAGAGCGATCAGTTCGCGCAACGATTGATTGGCATGTATGAACAATGGGCGGCCAAGCGAAAAATGAAGCTGGAAGTCATCGAACAAACGGCTGGTAACGAACACCAACCGTTGCGCTGGCTGGCCACCGTGTCCGGTTACGGGGCTTTTTCAATCTTGCTACCCGAAGCAGGCTTTCACGTGCTGGAAGCTCCGCGCAAGGAGGGCAATTTCCACCGCTTCAAAGCTCGCGTTCGTGTCGCCGATTTGCCTGACGAACCCGCTGGCGAAACCCCTGACGTGCTGATTCGGCTGGCGCGCGAATCCTTTGACCGGTTGGGCGACAAAAAACTGGTGATCGTTCGTCGTTACCGCGAACATCCTTCGCCGCTGGTGCGGGATAGCATCCGCAACTGGCGCACCGGCAAACTGGATCGTGTGCTCGGCGGCGATTTCGATTTGATTCGGTAGTTCCGCTAGCGAGCCTGTTCGTTTTCAACAGGCTCGCTTACAATTCTTGCCATAAACTTTGAGGTAACTTATGACAACGATTACGCTCGAAATACCGGACGAATTGGCAACACAATTCAACATTTCGCCATCTGCCTTGCCTTCACTCATTCGTGAAGCTGTAGCAAACAAGTTCGCCCAAATGCCGCCATCAGGCATTGAGGGCGAAACCCACGTGCCGGTCTACCAGGAAATCATTGATTTTCTGACTGCCGGACCAACTTCTGATCAGTTGCTTGCGTTTAAGATTTCAGACCTCTGCCAGCAACGACTGGAAGAATTATTGGACAAAAACCGCGAAGAAGAAATGAACGCTGAGGAAAAAGCCGAACTCAGCACTTATCTTCGCCTTAGCGATTACCTGACGAAGCTCAAAGCACGCGCTTTCGCTGGCCAGCCTCTTATCGGTTAAATCAGACCCGATCATGCCTCGTCCGCATATTCCAACCCGATTACGCCAAGAAGTTTTTCATCGCGCTGGCTGATGTTGTGAATACTGCAAAATTCATCAAGATGACAGGCCCGAAACGCACCCTCTGGATCACGTGCTGGCGCTCAGACATGGTGGCCAAACCGAGGTAAACAATCTGGCTCTAGCTTGTGTTTCTTGTAACAGCAATAAAGGGCCGAATCTTGCTGCAATTGATCCTCTGACTGGCGAGATCGTTCCGCTGTTCAACCCCAGATTAGAGATTTGGGAGGAGCATTTTGAGCTTTCCGGCACGCTGATTCTTGGACAAACACCAACTGGACGCGCAACCGTGGAGTTGCTGCGGATTAACGAGGAAGAACAACGGAACTATCGGCAAAATTTGATGGAAGCCGGACGTTTCCCACGTTCACAAAAGCCCTAAAGCTTCTCTGTGTCTGCAGCCAGCCCGACTTCCCTAACACATCTCAAACTACATCACTTTCACATCCACCGAAGCCGACGTGTTTTCCCATTCCAGTTTCAACGTGCCGTTGGAGCCGGAGCCGGAGCCGGTCAGCGAAATCGTGAATTGTTCAACGCTCGCCGCCGTTTTGCCGACTTTCATATCTACGCGACCCAGATCATCCGCGTCTTTGTAGCTGAACGCGCCCCACTGTTTGGCCGTTTTATTGACGATCAGCTTCCAGCCGGTTTCGCTCGGCAACGTGAACAGCGCATAACTGCCCGCCGGAACGTGCAAGTTGCCAATCATCAAATCGGCATCGGTGGTCAGCATGGTGGCTTCGTCCGCTCCCGTGCGCCAGACTTTGCCAAACGGAACCAGTTCGCCGCCGACAGCTTTGCGGCCTTTCAGCGAAGGGCGTCCGTAAGTCACCGAAATTTTCTTGCCTTTCAAGGTCAATTCGACTGTTTCGTGCGGGCTGACGCGCTGGCGTTGCATGGCAACCACCGCCACAATCAAAGCACACATCACTGCCAAAATCGCTAACGTTCGTTTCAAAGTCATTTTCAAATTCTCCTGTTAAGTTGTTGATCAGTTTGAAAAGGCCGCGCAAGAGCGTGGCCACAATGGAATAAGAAATGTTCCTGTTATTGCGCTTCTCCCAAAATCAGCGCGCTGCGCGGCGCGACACTGGCCTGAGTTTCGCTGACCAGCGGGGCGGTCAACCTCAAAGGCAAAATCCCGACTTCCCGGCTGTCACCAAAAACCTGCCAGTTTCCTCTGGGAATGTGCAGTTCAACCAGCCGCGCACTGGCATTGAGCACCACCAGCGCGCGCGACCAATCATCCAATTCCGTAATATCTTCTATGACAAACGCCACACATCCCTGTGGAACCGGCAACCCAAGCTGATCATCGAGAAACCACACCGCGCGACGAACCTGATCCGCCGTTTCCAATCGAAACAACGGGTGCGCACGACGAAGCGCAATCAGCCCCTGGTAATACTCGAAGATGTCTCGGTGCTCCAGTTTGTCGCGCCAGCGAATCATGTTCACGGCATCGGGCTTGTCATAACTATTGTGATCGCCGCCTTTAGTGCGCAGAAATTCCTGCCCAGCCTGAATGAACGGAACGCCTTGCGAAGTGAAAACAGCGGCGGCGGCGAGCTTGCTCATCGCGCGTCGGTCAGCGTCCGTAATGCGCGCGTCATCCGCCGTGCTGATTTTCAACCGATCCCAGAGCGTATGGTTGTCGTGACATTCAACGTAATTGATGGCTTCCAGCGGCGAATCGCTGAAATCATCTATCGCGCCGCGAATCCCCAGTTTCACGCCGAGAATGTGGTGACCGGATTGCGCGAATCCGGTTTCGCGCGCATTGAACACATTGCCTTTCAACGCGTCGCGGTAATGATCGTTAAAGACCGACCAGCCTTGCCCCCGTTGCGTGCCTTTCCAGGTGATTTCAATCGGCGTCGAACCGCCCGCCCACGGTTCGCCATAAATCAGCAGGTTCGGATCAATCGCTCGCAGTTCCGCGGCAATCTGTCGCAAGGTTTCGCGATCAATCAGCCCCATCAGATCAAATCGAAAGCCGTCAACTTTGTATTCCGTCACCCAGTGCTTCAGACAATCCAGAATGTAACGCCGAACCATCGGCGCTTCGGTGCGAAACTCGTTGCCGACGCCAGACCCATTCCAGTAACTGCCGTCCTGTTTCAACCGGTAGTAATAGCCCGGAACCAGTCCATCAAAGCTATACACGCGCCCCAGATCAACAGCTTCGAACGTGTGATTGAACACCACATCCAATGTGACGCGAATGCCTCGCTGATGCAGCGCATCTATCATGCGCTTCACTTCGCTGACTCGGCGGGCATCGAAACGTTCGGTCGCATACCAGCCTTCAGGCGAAAAGTGATGCACCGCGTCGTATCCCCAGCCGTATTGATCTTCGGATTTTTGGTTGTGAAATTCGCCGAGCGGCAACAGTTGAACGACATTCACCCCCAATTGCACCAGATGCTCCAACCCCGTTGTGATGTCCTGCCGTCCAGTCAGATGCGTGTCGCGTTCGACCACTCCCAGATATTTGCCGCGACGTTGAATGCCCGAATCAGGATCAATCGTGAAATCGCGGATGTGCATTTCATAAATGACAGCTTCGGAAATCGGAAAGTTCGGGCGATCGGCCACAGACGTTTCGTCGTGAACCACAATGCTACGTCCATCGTGGTTGGTAACGGCTTTTGCATAGGGATCAAGCAATTCCCGGCTGGCATCAAAACGGGCATCTTCGCCCTCTGCCGAATAGGTGTAATACACGCCAAGCTGATCGCCTTCGATGACGACTTCCCAACATCCGTCATCGAGCTTGTTCATCAAAACGCGCTTGACGTCTCCGCCCGTGGGAGACTGATACAAGTTCAAAGTGATCTTGTCAGCAGTCGGCGCCCAAACGCGAAACGTCGTTTGTGTGGAAGAATAAAGCGCCCCGAGCGGTTGAGAGGAAATCAGTTTATCCGCCGGATGCGGCAACGGCGGCGTGGTCGAATAAGTGATCGGAGCCAGACGAGCAGTCGAATTCGTGTTCATTCGGGTTCAGGAATTTGTGGGATCGGGGAAGTAAGTCGAAAGCCTAGTCGCAATCGTCGCCGTGTTCAAGCCCATGCCAAAACGAGTTTTGGTTCGACTTTTTCCCCGGCAACTCCCTCTAAGCCGTCATCAAGTTCGATCATCAAGAAAGCGAATCTCGGAATATGAACCAACGGTTTACCAAATCCCTGATCTTCACTGTTGCCCTTGGCGCCTTGCTGGCGTTGATTTCTTTTCGTCACCACAATGCCAAAGCTCAGCCAACGCAATCGCGAGCAGAACCAATCACTCAGAAATTCACGGTGGACGGCGTGGAGCGAACCGCCATCATCGTTCCCAGTTCCGCCGCCGCACCCAAAGAAGGCTCGCCGCTGGTGTTCATCTTTCACGGTCACGGCGGCACGGCACGAAATTCCTTCAACCGGTTTGAAATTCATCGGCACTGGCCGGAAGCCGTCGTGGCGTATATGCAAGGATTACCGACCATCACCGGACGCGATCCTGATGGCAAGCTGCCCGGCTGGCAAAACGCCCCTGGGTTGCAAGGCGACCGCGATTTGAAGTTTTTCGACACCGTCGTGGAGTGGGCGAAAAAGACCTACAAAATTGATACCAATCGCATTTATGCTGGTGGCCATTCCAACGGTGGAGGCATGACGTATGCGTTATGGACAGCGCGCAGTCAGGTGATCGCGGCATTTGCGCCTTCCGCCGCAGTGTTTGGATTCAAAGCCGCCCGGTCTCAACCGAAACCGGCGTTGTTGATCGTCGGCCAGGGAGACACCATTGTTCCCACCGCCAATCAGGAACGGAACGTCACAGTGGTGTTGAACCTGAACCAATGCGAAACGAGCGGGAAACCATTTGCGCCGAACGTGACACTCCATAAATCCAAAGTCGGAGCCGACACCGCTGTTTACAACCACAACGAGGGACATCGCATGCCAGACAACACTGGCGAGATGATGGTCAAATTTTTCAAGGAGCACCGACTGAAATAACGCTTTGGAGCGTTGCGTCAAACCGCAACGCTCCAAAATTCAAAGCCTGCAAAATCATTCCTGCCCGTCCGTTCAGCCAACGTTTCGATCGTCATCAAAATTCGCACGCAACCATTCAAGAAAGTTTGACGTATGGGAGACCGATTCACGTACAATCCCCTTTTGCATCATCCAGCAATCATCAAGCAGGAGAAGGAACTATGAACCACTTCACGATCTCACCTCTGATTCGCCTGGTCTGTTCGCTGACGCTATTGCTTGTCCTGGTCAGCAATGGAGTAGCGCAATCGCCAGACAAAATCATCAAACAAGCCGTTAAAGCCATGACCAACGGCAAAGGCGAAAAGGTGCTGCGCGAAGTTCGTTCGCGGCAAGCTTCCGGCAAAATCACCAATCCCAAAGACGGCACAACCGGCCTTTATCAAACCTCAGCATCGCAACCGAATTTGTTCATCGAAGCGTTTAACCTGGGCGGGTTGGAATTCAGTTCCGGTTACAATGGCAAATCGTCCTGGACGCGAGATTCGCGCGACGGGTTGCGCACCCTGACCGGACAAGCCAGCCGCGATTTTCAAACCGAGGCTCGATACCGAAACTGGCGCTGGCTGGATTACAAGAAAGACAAATCCAAATTGACCCTCGCCGGGCAAACTACGATCAACGGTCAACCAGCCAACACGCTGGCGCTGGTGACGGCCAAAAACGTGACGATCAAACTGCATTTCGATGCCGCTTCGGGTTTGCTCATCCGCGAAGAAATCCCTGCGGGCGACACCGTTCGTGTGTTTGATTATTCCGACTTCAAACCGGTCGGCGCGTTGCAGGAACCGCACACAATCAAATTCACCATCGGCGAAGTCCAGTTCGACATTCAGCTGGATTCGATCAAACACAATCCTTCGATTGATCGCGCCGCATTTGAATTTCCGAAACTGTCCAATGAACCATTGCCGGATATTCCGGGGCTGCTTGATGAAGTCGGAAAAAACGAAGACGCCGTGGATGAGATTCTGGAAAAGTACACGTATACGGAAGACATCGTTCGCAAGGAAATCACCAACACCGGCCAAATCCGTGAAAAGGAATCGGAAACTTTCGAACTGACGTTTTACAAAGGCAATCGCATTCGTCGGCAAATTGCCAAAAACGGAAAACCGCTCTCGCCCAACGAAGAAGCCGACGAAACCAAACGCATCGAAAAACGGGTTCGGGAAATTGAAAAACGCGAAGCAGAAAAAGCTAAAAAAGCACAGAAAGAACGGGAAGTTGCTCAGGACACCGCTGGCCCGCCGGATTCGGAACGCGGCCAACGCATTTCCATCGCTGATGTGTTGAAAGCTTCCAAACTGGTCAATCCGCGCCGCGAACGGTTTCGAGGACGCGACGTAATTGTTTTCGATTTCGAACCTCTGCCTGGGTACAAACCCAAAAAAGATTTTGAAAAGTTTTTCGGCAAAACCGCCGGAGCCATTTGGGTGGACGCCACTGACAAACAAGTGGCACGCGTGGAAGCACGGTTGGTGGAATCGTACAAAGTCGCGGGAGGCTTATTGGCTTCGCTGAAAGAGGGCGC